>NZ_ONTA01000252.1:0-17543 GCF_900320625.1 Megasphaera sp. DJF_B143 | reverse complement strand
ATCCCGCTGACCATCAAGTACTTCCTGCCCATCTACAGCCGTCTGGAAATCGACACGGCCTACCATTATCTGCAGAAGCGCTTTGAAAGCAAAAACCTCCGCATCCTGGGGGCTGCCATGTTCATCATCTACCAGCTGGGCCGCATGTCCATCATCATGTACCTGCCGTCCATCGCCCTGGCAGAACTGACCGGCATCGATGTCAATATCCTGATCGTCGTCATGGGCGTCATCGCCATCATTTATTCCTATTCCGGCGGACTGAAAGCCGTCCTCTACACCGACTTCATCCAGGGCATGGTCCTCATCTTTGGCATCGCCCTGACGCTGGTCGTCATGATCGGCGACATCCACGGCGGATTCGGCACCATCATGGATACGCTGACGACAGGCCACAAATTCATGTTCCAGAATGAAGTATGGATGAGCCCGGATATCATTTCGACCAGTGTCTTCATCGTCTTCATCGGCGGCGGCCTGGCCACCTTTGCCTCGTACGTCTCCAGTCAGGATATCGTACAGCGGTTCACGACGACGACGGATATCAAGCAGCTGAACAAAATGACTCTCGGCAACGGCGTCCTGTCCATTTTCGCCGCCACTGTATTTTACCTCGTCGGCACCAGCCTCTACGTTTTCTATCAGCAGAACCCGGACCTGCTCATGACCAGCCGTCAGGATCTGGTATTTGCCAGCTATATTACGTATGAACTGCCGGCAGGCGTTACGGGCATCCTCCTGGCCGCTATTTACGCCGCTTCCCAGTCCACTTTGTCTACGGGCATCAATTCCGTCGCTACCAGCTGGGTCCTCGACATCCAGTCCGTCCTCAACCCGGATCTGGACAGCCGGAAGCAGACGCGCATCGCCAAGCTCGTCTCCCTGGGCATCGGCATCCTGTCCATCATCGTCGCCATGGTCATGGCCGTCAGCGATATCCACTCGGCCTACGAATGGTTCAACAGCTTCATCGGCCTGGCCCTGGGCTCACTGGCCGGCATGTTCGTCCTGGGAGCCTTCAGCAAACACGCCAACACCAAAGGCGCGTTCGTCGGCTTTATCTGTTCCACTGCCGTCGTCATGTATCTGAAATACTTCGTCCCTTCCGTCTCGTTCTGGTCCTATACGGCTATCACCATCATCCTTTCTCTGGTAGTCGGTACCATCGTCAGCCGTCTGACGGGCAAAGACTATACGGCACCGGAAGGAACGACAGCCGATTAATCGTAAAGGAGCCACTCGTATGATATATGGAAATATCCACCAAAAAGAAACGTATGCCTTTTTACCGGTACCGGTACAGCGCTGTCTGGACCTGGCCCGCAGCAGCGGATTTGCTTCTCTGACGCCGGGCAGCCATCCCATCGACGGCGATTCCCTGTTCGTCAATGTCGCAGCCTATACGACGGGACCGGAAGAAACGCGCAGCTGGGAAGCCCACAAAGACTACCTCGATATCCACGTCCTCAGCGAAGGGGAAGAATACATCGACCTCGGCTTCATCGAATCCATGACCTGCGGTGCCTATCACAAAGACAGCGACTATCAGGAAGTGACCGGTACGGCCCGGGCCCGCGTTCTCATGCGTCCCGGCGATTTTCTCATCTGTTATCGCGAAGATGCCCATAAACCCGGCATTGCTGCCGGTGAACCGGCTCCGCTCAAAAAGGGAATTTTTAAAGTCCGTATCTGATTTGACATCTCCAAGGAGGTATCGTATGATGAAAAAAAGTGTAATTGCTGCAACCGTACTGGCCCTGACCCTCTCGACATCCCTGTCTTTTGCCGCACCAGAACAGACCGGCTCCCCGCAGATCCGCTGGCAGTCGGCCGGTACGTTGTCCCCGGCAGTGGGCCAGACAGAAAATATCGGCGTTGCCGGCATGATAGCCGGTACCAGCCATGGCTATATCATCGCCGGTGGCGGTGCCAATTTCCCCAACGGCGGGCCCGCAGTGGGTGGTGCCAAAGTGACCTATCCTGATATCTACGCCATGAAGGCGACGGACAAAGGCCTCATCGAAACAGACCATCAGGTCCTGCCCTTCCCGGCAGCCTATGGCGCGTCGGTCACAGCCGCTGACGGCGTCTATTACATCGGCGGCAGCCCCGATACGACTGCTGCCAAAGCCATTACACGCCTTACCTGCGACGATCAGGGAAAACTGCACTACCAGACAGCCGGCACCCTGCCCTTCACCTTCCAGAACGGCATTGCCGCCCGGAATGGCCAGACCCTCTTCCTGGGACTGGGAAAACAAGACGGCAGCCTGAGCCGCAATTTCTACGCCTATGACCTTAAAACGGGAGCACTGGAACGGCTGGCCGATTTCCCCGGAAAGGCCCGTGAACAGAGCGTTGCCCAGCTGCTGGGCCAGACGCTGTGCGTCTTCAGCGGTGGCAGCGATACGGCCTATACGGACGGATACGGCTATGACCTGAAGACCCACACCTGGCACAAACTCGCCGATGCCGCCATAGACGGCCAGGGAATCTCCCTCCTGGGAGCCCGGGCCGTACGCCTGAATGAAGACGAAATGCTGGTCATCGGCGGCTTCAATAAAGCCATCTATGACGATGCCGTCGCCCATCTGTCCCATCTTACGGGCGCAGAACTCACTGCCTATAAAACGGCTTACTTTGGCAGGGAAAGCACCGATTTCAACTGGAACCGCCACATCCTCGTCTACAACGTCCGCAGCGACAGCTGGCGCTCTGCCGGAGAGATTCCCTTTGCGGCTCCCTGCGGTGAAGGGCTGGTGCTCCTGAAAGATAAAATCATTTCCCTCAATGGGGAAATCAAACCCGGTGTACGCAGCAACCGCATCTATGAAGGATTCATCATGAAAGAATAGGAGAAACCCATGTATATATGCATTGACATTGGCGGCACGGCCATCAAATACGGACTGGCTTCAGCCGACGGCCAGCTGATAGAAACGAAGAGCACGCCCACCCACGCCCATGAAGGCGGCGGACCGGGCATCGTCCGCACGGTCCGCCGGCTGATCCGCCAGTACAAGGAAAGAGGACCACTGTCGGGCATCGCCCTTTCTACAGCCGGCATGGTCGATCCCCAGAAAGGACGGATTTTCTATGCCCTGGCCGATTCCATCCCCGATTATACAGGAACGGAATGGAAAGAAATGCTGGAAGAGGAATTCCATATTCCCTGTGCCGTAGAAAACGATGTCAACTGTGCCGCCCTGGGCGAACTCTGGCTCGGTGCCGGAAAGGGCTGTGCGTCGGCCTTTATGATGACCATCGGCACCAGTATCGGCGGCTGTGCCATCTATGACGGCCATATTCTCCACGGCGCCGGCTGCAGTGCCGGAGAAATCGCCTATATGCGTGTGCCCGGCGGCCGGCTCCACGACCTGGCATCAGCCACCCGTTTGATCCGCGATGTCGCCACGGCCAAAGGCGTCAGACCGGACGAACTGGATGGCCGGGCCGTATTTGCCATGGCCGCCGACGGCGACACCGATGCCATCGGTGCCATTGACGCCTTATCCCGTGACATAGCCGTCGCCATCGGCAATGTCATTACCGTACTGCAGCCCCAGGTCGTCATCCTGGGCGGCGGCATCATGGCCCAGGAAGGCGTATTCCGCCCGCTCCTGGAACAGTACGTATCACAACAGCTGCCACCCGCCATGTACGGACCGACCCGCATCGCCTTTGCCCGCCTGGGCAATACGGCCGGCATGCTGGGAGCGCTCTATCATCTCCGTCAGACCCTTTCGCAGGAGTAACGCCTATGAATATCTTGGAACAGCTGGACCATCCCGGCTTCAAACCCTCAAAATCCGACCGTACCCTCATGGAATACATCCGCCTCCACGGCGACCTGTTCTGCACGACGCCCATCGCCAGTCTGGCCAAAAAGAGCGGCATCAGCGAATCGACCATCACCCGCTTCGTGCGCAAGATGGGCTTTCAGAGCCTGCAGCATTTCAAGCTCAGCCTGGCAGAAGAATTGTCCCGGCGCAGCCAGCAGAAAACCATCATCAGCCACAATATCGCCGCCGACGAATCCATCATGACGACGGCCAAAAAGCTCATGTCCATTGGCATGGATACGCTCCGCCAGACCGTAGAGACCCTCGATGAAGAGGTCATCGCCCAGACGGTCCGCCTGCTGACGGGCGGACACCGCGTGTATTTCATCGGCCTGGGAAATTCCGGATTCGTTGCCGACGATTCGGCGTACAAATTCCAGCGCATCGGCATCGAGGCTCTGGGCCTGGACAACAGCCATCTCATCATGCTGCACATGGCCCTCATCCAGCCGGGCGACGTCGTCATCGCCATCAGCCATTCCGGCGCCTCAAAGGAAATCGTCCAGGCAGCCCGCCTGGCCAAGCAGAACGGCGCCCGCCTGATTGCCATCACGGCCAATAGCGGTTCCGAGCTCCGGGACTGCGCCGATTTGTGCATTTCTTACCGCACGCGGGAAACGATGCTGGAAACGGGCTCTATCGTCACCAAGCTGACCCAGGTATTTATCATCGATTTAATCTATACACAGGTCGTCAAAGAACGGCCCGAAACATCCGTGAAGAATAAGCAGCGGACAGCGGACGCCGTCAATCTGCTGCGTCTCGGACACTAAGCATACTCTAAAAGGAGGCACGTATGATGCGTGTTATCGTTACTAATTCTTATGATGAAATGAGTACAGAAGCCGCCAAAATCGTGGCCGGCCAGATATACCTCAAGCCGGACAGCGTCCTCGGCCTGGCCACGGGCAGCACGCCCCTGTCGATGTATAAAAAACTGATTGCCGTCCATGAAATGATCGGCCTCGACTTTTCCCAGGTCACGACATTCAACCTGGATGAATACATCGGCATGGCGCCGGACAATCCCCAGAGCTATCATTACTTCATGCATCATAATTTCTTCGATTTCATCAACATAAAGCCGGAAAACATTTACATTCCCGACGGTATGGCAAAAGATATCGTAGCCGAAGGCAAGCGCTACGATGCCCTCATCGAAGCGAAAGGCGGCATCGACCTGCAGATTCTCGGCATCGGTCAGAATGCCCACATCGGCTTCAACGAACCGGACATCAAATTCGAAGCGACGACCCACAAAGTCCGCCTCGATGAAGAAACCATCCAGGCCAATTCCCGCTTCTTCCAGACGGAAGAAGAAGTTCCCCGCTACGCCATCAGCATGGGCATCAAAACCATCATGCTGGCCAAAAAAGTCGTACTCCTGGCCAATGGCCGCAATAAAGCCGAAGCCATCTACAATACGGTCTGCGGCAGCATCAGCCCCAGTGCCCCGGCCAGCATTCTCCAGCTGCACCGCGACGCAACGGTCATTGTGGACAAAGAAGCGGCATCGCTCCTGCCGGACCGGGTTTGTGATAAAATTTGTGGATAAATCCTTTTGCTATTCTCTTCTGGCGAGGTATTCCCCTGCATGTGTACACATGTCTTTAAGGGAATGCCCCGCTTTTTCTATATGGTGTTATCCACAAATCCACAGAGGTTGTACACAGAAATCAGGAGAGATTG
Organism: Megasphaera sp. DJF_B143; assembly: GCF_900320625.1. Taxonomy (NCBI): domain Bacteria; kingdom Bacillati; phylum Bacillota; class Negativicutes; order Veillonellales; family Veillonellaceae; genus Megasphaera; species Megasphaera sp. DJF_B143. The sequence goes on along the minus strand of NZ_ONTA01000252.1, from coordinate 12,012 downwards.
TAAAATATGTAAAATCCGCATAGTTATCGCATTTATCGCGATTTTTTTCCTTATCTTGAACACATGTTCCCCATGAGTTATCCACAATCTGGCTAAAAAAAGGAAAAATATATCCACCGCCGTCAGGGCCTGTAAACAGGCATTCTCCGGCTATATCCACAGGATAACAGAAGTTATGCACAATACGTGTGTATACTTTGTGGATAACTTTTATTTGCCTATGCACACAAAAAGACCGTACCTCTGTGGGGATATCCACCGGAAGGTACGGTCTCTTCAGATGAGTCTGATGTCGTTTTCCATTACAGTTCTTCGACGGGGCGGCTCCAGTCGATATGCACGCCCAGAGCCAGCCATATATAGCCCAGGGCCAGCTTCAGCGTATCCAGACTGTCCGTCGCCGCCGCTGTAATCGTTTCGTACTGGGACAGGGTGACATAGCGGTGCCACGAACGGACCGTCGTCAGGAACGAATAGGTTTCCTTTTCCTTTTCTGCATCATTCAGATGAACTGTAAGCTTTTTTGTTTCCGCATCATACTGGATATAACCGTTATTGTTATCACCCGTATGAACTGCTACTGTAAATACTGCCATACGTAAATCTCCTTATCTGTATCTATTTATCGTGGGACATTTCCCAAAGAAATCCTTTCATGAGCGCCTTGCGGCCAAAGCGCTGCTGCAGTTTGTCGATGGCTTCCGTGACTTTGGCCTGCGTCTCTTCGTCGTCAGAAAATAAATCACTCTGCACCTGATAGGGCTGGAGCTGGCTGACCGACAGTCCCAGGAGCCGTATGGGGCCGTTTTTTCCCTTTTTATGATAGAGCCGTTTGGCGGCGAAATATAACTGCTCCTCCGAACAGGTCCCGATTGTCTCCAGCGTCAGGGACCGGGTCACCGTCTCAAAGGAAGAAAACCGCACTTTAATCGTAATCGTACGGCCCATGAGGTGATTCTGACGCAGCCGCCAGGCCACTTCATTGGCCAGGAGACGGAACTGTTCGTCAATGTCTTCTTCCCTCGTCAGGTCGTGCTCATACGTATGCTCGTTGCCGACCGACTGGGGGCGGCGGCTCACTTCCAGCTGACGGTTGTCCCTGCCACAGGCCAGTTCATACAAGCGGTATGCCTGCCGCCCGGCAATGGGGACCAGGGCATCGGGCCCGGCCTGTATGATATCGCCGATGGTATGGAACCCGGCTTTTTCCAGCTGGCCTGCCGTCACCCGGCCGACGCCCCAGAGGCGTGAAACGGGAAGGGGTGACAGGATTTCCTGCTCCTTGCCGTAGGGAATCCACATCAGGCCGTCGGGCTTTTTCAGATCCGACGCCAGCTTGGCCAGGAATTTATTGGGCGCGATGCCGGCCGACGCCACAAGGCCGGTGATGCGCAGGATATCGTCCTTGACGGCCCGGCCGATATCGACGATGTCCGGGTACTGGAGATTCATGCCAGAAACATCCAGGAAGGCTTCGTCCAGCGCCAGCGGTTCGATAAAGGGCGAATAGTGCGATAAAATGAGGCGGATCTGATGGGAGATGCGCCGGTAATGGGCCATGCGCACGGGAAGGAATATGCCGGACGGACAAAGGCGCCGGGCCTGGCGGGTGCTCATGGCCGAATGGACGCCGAACCGCCGGGCCTCATAGGACGCCGTCGCCACGACACCCCGTTCGCCCAGCCCCCCGACGATGACGGGATGGCCGCGCAGAGCCGGATTATCCCGCTGTTCGACAGAAGCATAAAAAGCATCCATATCTACGTGCATGATCCAGCGCCTTGCCAATGTCATTCCCTCCCTTGTACTGGTATTATTATACAACGAGTCCACTTCAGAAATATAGGGGAAAAGTGAAAAATTTCCCTATTTCTCCAGACGATTTTTCTTCCCTGTACCTGGCCGGAAGAGATGGGCCAGGTCGGCTCCCTCGTGGCGGAGGAGCCAGATTTTCTTATCGATGCCGCCGGCATAGCCCGTCAGGCTGCCGCTCTTTCCAACGACACGGTGGCAGGGTATGATCAGGGAAATAGGGTTATGCCCGACGGCTCCCCCTACGGCATGGGGATTTTCTGTTTTCCCTGTCTGCTGCCCCAGCTTTTCCGCCAGGGCCCCATAGGTCGTCGTCTGCCCGTACGGCACCTGGCACAGCAGATGCCATACGCGCTGGCGGAACACGCTTCCCCGCGGCTTCAGCGGCAGTTCCGACGGAACCGGCCGTTTTCCGGCAAAGTACCGGTCCAGCCAGTCTCTGGCCTCAGTAAAAACAGGCGGGTCATCGTTCCGGCAGGCTTCCCCGGAAAGGGTGGCCCTGTCATACTTCTGCCCGCAGATCCACAGTCCGATGAGATGAGTCCCGTCACTGGCCAAAAGGACCGGTCCCAGGGGAGAATCGTATTGCGTCGTATAATCCATGCAGGTAAGCCTCCTCTCTGATATATAGTTATTATACCATATCGCCTCCCGGCATAGACAAAACCGGGGCGGCTGCAGAAGGATTTTCCCATCTCTTCCGCTGCCACCCCGGTTCTCCGGCTGTGCCGTTATTTCGATTTATGCGGTTTGCTGCTGGCCTGTGCCGCAGCCTGCACGCCCGGACGGTCTACAGTCATAAAACCATATACGGCCGTACAGGCCAGGCAGACAAACAGCAATGCTACGATTGTATTGCGTATGCCCATGATACTCCTTTCCTATCATTCATATAATCCCGACGGTGTTTCCGCGAGGTTGATATAGATGTTTTTGGTCTGCATATAGTGCCGCATGGTCGTCTTGTCCGTTTCGCGGCCGATACCGGAAAGCTTGTAACCGCCAAAAGGCGTACCTGCCGGCAATGCATTATACGTATTGATCCACATACGGCCCGTTTCTACCGCTTTGGCAACCCGCAGGGCCCGGTTGATATCGCGGGTCCAGACGGCGCCGCCCAGGCCGTATACGCTGTCATTGGCCATAGCGACGACTTCCGCTTCATCCGTGAAGGGGATGATGCAGACGACGGGCCCGAAGATTTCTTCCTGGGCAATGCGCATGTCGTTTCTGACATCGGCAAAGATGGTCGGTTCGACGAAACTGCCCTTTTCCAGTCCCGGAGCCGACGCTTTCTTACCGCCGCAGACGAGGCGCGCTCCTTCCTGCTTCCCGATTTCAATATATTCGAGGATTTTCTTTACCTGCCGTTCGTCGATCTGCGATCCCATCTGGGTCGTTTCTTCCCAGGGCAGGCCAACGCGGATGCGGCGGAAGCGGTCAGCCAGTTCGGAGACGAACTTATCGTAAATGCCTTTTTGGACGAAAATACGCGATCCGGCGCAGCATACCTGTCCCTGATTGAAGAGGATGCCCAGCTGGGCTCCATCCATAGCCATATCCCAGTCGCAGTCGTCAAAGAAAATATTGGCCGATTTGCCGCCCAGTTCCAGCGTGGCAGGAATCAGTTTCTTCATAGCCGCATCATAAACATCGCGGCCGATTTCCGTCGATCCCGTAAAGGCCAATTTCTGGATGTCGGGATGATCGAGGATGTACTGACCGGCCCGGGAACCCTTGCCAGTAATGACGTTGACCACGCCCGGTGGCAGGACATCGCCAATGAGATGCATCAGTTCGAGGACGCTCAGGGACGTCGAGCTCGACGGCTTGAGGACGATGGTACAGCCTGCTGCCAGGGCCGGTGCCAGTTTCCACGCCGCCATGAGGAAGGGGAAATTCCAGGGGATGATCTGGCCGACGACACCAATTGGTTCATGGACGACGAGACTCAGCGTATGGTCATCGATGACCGCTGCCCGGCCGTCTTCACTGCGGACGACGCCGGCGAAATAACGGAAATGATCGACCGCCAGAGGAATATCGATGTTCTTCGTTTCCCTGATGGGCTTGCCGTTATCCAGCGTTTCTACCATAGCCAGCATATCGGCATTTTTTTCGATGATATCGGCAATGGCAAGGAGCAGGTCCTGCCGCTTCTGGGGCGACACGGTTTTCCAGGCGGGGAATGCTTTATGAGCCGCTGCTACGGCCGCGTTGACATCGTCTTTCGTCGCTTCGGCACACTCGGCCAGCTTCGTCCCGTCGGCAGGGTTGTACGCTGCAAATCGGGCGCCATCACTGGCAGGGACCCATTTGCCATCAATATATAAATCATAAGAGGAGTGCGGTAGGGTATACATAAAAAACACTTCCTTTCTGAACAGAATTTATCCTGTTAAACGTTTGTGATAATTATTTTAATTGGAAAATCATTATTTGTTACATATAAAGAATAACATATATATAAAAATAAGTCAATGGATTTATGTATTTAAATCACACCGACTTATTTTTTAAATAGTTTAGAATATTCAGTTTTTATGTTTCCATGTATACCACGTATAACCTGCCAAGAGTGCCATGATCAGTACGCCGCCAACGGCCAGGCGCAAATCGTGCCAGTCAAACCGGATGAGTCCATAGCCCATCCAGACCTCGATGCAGATGGCCAGGAATTTTCCGGCTATGGTCGCTATACCGTGCTCCGTAAAGCCGATGCGGCTCAGGGCACACAGGGCCGTAATGGCAAAATTGGGCGAATAGGGAATGGCCCGCAGGAAGAAGGCCGTCCGGGCGGTAATGTGCCGGTTGAGGCGGGCGACGAAGCGGCTGCGCGCCACGAGGCGGCGGGCCGTGCGGCGGAAGACGTAGCGCATGATGACAAAAGCCAGCACATTGCCTGCCACCTGTCCAATCCAGGAAATGACAATTCCCGGCAGTATGCCGAAGAGGATGCCATTGACGGTCACAAACTGCACAGACGGCAGGCCGGTCATATTGGTCAGGATGATGAGCAGGATCATGAGCAGGACGGCGGCACTGCCAAAGGAGGCAATATAGGCCGACAAGCCCTGTATATCCCGACTGACCGTAAGCTGCCACAGCGTGCTGTAAAATGCCGGGATCATCACATAAATCCCGAGAAAAATCCCGGCGATGACGACCGCCATGAGCGGCTTGATTACTTTTTCTGCCTGTACCTGGTTCATGCTATCTTCTCATTTCTTTTTTATGATATACGACCTGCAGCGGCTCCGGCCGGTTGACCTGGAAAACACCGGCCATTACCAGCAATCAGCAGAATCAATCCGGCAAAAAAGAAGCGGATTCCTGCAAAGACTACTTTACTGCCCAGGTCATTCCCGATTCCGATATAGCCGTACCCAGCCTTAATCAGGGGATAAGCCAGGGGCCAGCCGATAGCACACAGCAATGCCAGCCAGGGACACCATGCATGGCTGCGGAATAAAGAATACTTTGTGTCTTTCACTATGATGCCACCTTTCCCATCCATTATACCAGATAAAAGCAATCTTCGCCCCTGAAACGTATATCTTGACATTATCAGAGAAGAGCCGTTCAAGGTTATAGCCGGTTCGTCGTGCTTCATGGACGCAGGAAAAAGATGTCCGCCAGGCACAGGATGATGCCGATGATCTGCCGGGGCAGCAGGATGTCTTTATACAGCAGGACACCTATGCCTGCCAAGAGGAGCGCCACGCTGACATTAGCCAGGAGAGAAGCTATACTGATTTTCCAGCCAGCCCGGTATAGCAGGATATAGCCAAATTCGACGGCTACCAGCGTCAGTCCCCAGGCAGCACTCGCCCAGTTTATAGTCTGCAGATCCTGCCGCAGCGAAGGTCCTGTCACCACGTACGCAGCGGCACACAGGAGAAAACTGACCAGGTAGGTCATACTGAGGGCCAGAAAAGGCGGAGCCGTCACCGGCGTTGCCTTGGCTATCATGTGATAGCCTATATTGCCCACGACGACAATAAGAAGGGGAATCCAGTACATCAGACTCATTCTATCAGCTCCTTTTCCATATGGATGTGAGGACAATATTCATCCAGATATTCGTCACCCGATGCGGTAAATCCCAATTTTTCATAAAACGGACGTACCCGTACCTGTGCCGACAGGGCCAGCCGTTTCACCTGGCGGCCGCGCAGCCATGCTTCCGCTTCCCGTACGAGCCGCTCCCCGTACTGCCTGCCCCGGCAGGACTTCCGCACGGCCAGCCGGCCCAGTATATACACATCGGGATCATCGGATGAAAAGAGGCGGCAGCAGCCAGCGGCCTGCTCATTTTCATATAATACCAGATGCCAGGCTATGGAATCGGTATCATCAAATTCATGACAAAATCCCTGTTCTTCTACAAATACCTCCTGCCGGATAACCCGGGCGTCCTGTGAAAGTCCCTGCTGCATACGTATGTAAATCATGATACTCCCTCCTAAAAAAACAGAGGTGTCCAGGAATTGTATTATAGCATGCAACCCATGCCGTACCTACGACAACTCCCAGACACCTCATTTCTTCTGTCCGGTGACAGAAGCGGTGTTCATATGAAATTCGCTTTATTCTAACATATCCTGTCATCTTCGTCAATACAAATACGAATCGTATAACCAGACAAACAGGACCAGTACCAGCAGATAGGCCTTTCTGATGGACGCAGACCGTTCCGATACTTCTTGTAACGCTATATGATTCTCTCTTTTTGAGTTTAGTTAGTTGTTTTAGTTTGGTCAGTCATTTGGTTAGTTGTTTTAGTTTAGTCAGCAGAATGGATAAAAGCGGATGCATGTCCCCTGACTGGTGACATGACGGAATAGTATCAGTTGAATCTCACGACCCAGTATCCTTTCCGGTGCGTCCCCATACGTTGAAGACAGCCTTTTTCCTGGAGCTTTTTCATATAATACTTTATCGTACTAAGAGACAGTGATGTCGCTTCAGCAATTTCATGTTGCGTGCCATCCGGTTTCTTTTGAAGATATGACAAAATAACTCTTTCCTTTTCATTTAGTTTTACAGGCATATTCGTTCCCGTTTGGTCAGTTTTCGGGGTTTGGTCAGTTTTTTTAGTTTGGTCACTTGTTTGGTCAGTTATCCGGTACAAGTTAACGCGCAAATCGCCATCAAAATCAATGATTTCCGGTTCCTGCAAACCATAATCCCGGCAATCCCGGAAAATACGTGGAAAACCACTACCCCATTTTTCAATTAAATTCATATAAGCAAACGCATTTGCTAAAGCCCGGTTGCGAATCTTTGAAAACCCTTCTTTCATTTTTTCATGTGTTACGCCGCGCATCAGACTACCTGGAGAAGTAACTTCTAATCGATCTGAAAAAAGGGCTATCTGAACGGATTCCGGCTCCAAATAACTACGATGAACAAGTGCATTGGCAATCAATTCCCGGATGCTGTCCGGAGGTAATTCATAAATATCCTGACGATAGACCCCCTGAAATCTGGCTCCCATATTAATCTTTTCAAGTACATACTGATATGCTTTTTCCACTTGTTCCTGAATCGGTGCATCAATTTCCCGCTTATCGACAAAAACAGCTCTATCGTCTGTCTTAAACACGGCACATTGAACCACCGGAGGATATCCGGCCTGATGTGTCAACATCGCATAGGCATAGGTCGGTATAAGCTGGTCTTTGTTTTCAATCAAAATGCCCCACGAAATGAGTTGATTAATCGTTAACTCCTTGATTCCTTGACGCTGGATATCGGATAATGCGTTTTTTTTAGCCGTTTCACTCATAGAATGGCATAATGCCGTTACATCATATTTCGTGACTTTGAGATTAGGAATAGGCTGTTGATCAAAAAACTTATTTTCTCCTTCCAAAAGTAACTCCTGTAGAATCGCCCGGTCCGCCAGACGCGTTGTTCCAGCCGTCCGGATATAAGTTCCCTTTACCGGTCCTTTCTTTTTAAGATAATACGGCCTCTGCATTCCAGGGGCAATTTCTAAAATGATAAGCGATTTTCCTTCTATTTCCCGAACAAAAAGATCTGGAATAATCATCGGTTCGCAGCTGTCCGTAACGGCATTGGTAATGGCATCCATCATTTGAAAGAGATCAGCCTGAGGAATCCCAACAACCCGCATCGTTCCATCTTCAACCCCAAATACGATCCGTCCACCATCACCATTGGCAAAGGCAACAACAGACTTCATATATTTCTGACTGTCTTCAGGAACCCTTTCCTTATATTCTACATTCTTAGATTCTCCATGAAGTGATAAATCTTTTTCCATTCCTACTGCCGCCTCCCTTTACGCTCATTGTATCAGATTATGATTTTTTCGACAACAAAGCGGTCCCCCTGTATTGCAGGGAAGGGGGCACAGGCCGTAAAACAAACCGGTTCGCTGGACAATGGGGATTTCCGTCCCTGTAATAAGCGTTGTCGCCTATTGACGCCGTCCTGGTTATAGCCCCATCTGATGACAGAACCAGACAAACAGGACCAGTACCAGCAGATAGGCCAGGTTGAGCAGGGTAAACAATTTCAGATACCATCCCTGCCACCGGGGACAGGCCCGGACGAACATGCCATAGGAAATGAGGCTGGCCATGGATGCCACCAGCGTTCCCAGACCGCCTATATCGGTCCCCAGCAGGAGTGCCCCTGCATTGCCGGTAAAGCCCGACAGAAGGACGGCAGCCGGTACATTGCTGATGATCTGACTGGCGGTAAGAGCGATGAGAAACTCGTGACCGGCCAGATATCCCGTCAGTATCTCCCGGAAAGCCGTCAGCTGGCTCATGTTGCCGATGAGGACGAAAAAAGCCACAAAGGTGCCCAAAAGCCGGTAATCAACGTAGCGGAAATACTGCGGCCGGGTCAGGAAGGTGACAACGGCGACCATGACCAGGGTAAGGCGGTAATCAAGGACGTGGGCCACCGTGAGCAGGGAAAGGAAGAACATCCCTCCCAGAAGCCAGAGCTGCCGTGGCGGCGCCAGTACAGGCATATTCCGGGTGCGCCGGGCAGCCAGCCGCACCGACACGGGAATGGGCGTTCCCGGCAGCAGAAAGACCGACAGGGCCAGCAGCACGAAAGATACGAGTGTATACGGCAGGAGAAGCTCCAGAAAGGTTACCAGATCCATGCCGTAATAGAAATAGAGATAGAGATTCTGCGGATTTCCCACAGGCGTACACATACTGCCCAGATTGGCCGCCAGCGTCTGCAGGACGATGACCAGGGCCATCTGCTTCTCTCTGGAAATCCGGGGCAGGGCCATCAGGGAAAACGGCACAAAGGTCAGGAGGGACACGTCATTGGTCACCCACATGCTGACAAAGAAACAGGCAAAAATGAGGACGGCAGCCAGCTGGCGCATCGTCTCCAGCCGGAGGAGAAGGCGCGCCAGTACCGCTGCAAAGACGCCGCTCTCCCGCAGGCCGCCGATGACGATCATGAGACAGAACAAAACAGCAAGTACGGGCATATTGATATACCCGGCATAGGCTGCCGTCGGCGGCACGGCAATCATCGATACCAGCGCCGCTGTCCATGCCAGAAACAGAACCATATTCTCTCGTATCATCTGTCCGATAGACCTCATTTTCCACTTCTCCCCTGTCCCGTTTTCCTATCCATATACACAGGAATAATCTTTAAATTATACTACAAAACGGAGATTCATGAAACAGGTTGCAGGAAGGGAAAGATAGTTTGATGTTTGAAGTTTGATGAAGGGATAGCAGTCAGCAGCTGGTGGCGTTGGATTCCTGTCTTTGCTGCTCCCCATGAAAAAAGCTCTGCAAACCGCATGTTCATGCGATTTGCAGAGCTTGTAATTTCACAGAGGAAATTATTTGAGTTCGACGGAAGCGCCAGCTTCTTCGAGTTTAGCTTTGAGAGCTTCAGCGTCAGCTTTGGCAACGCCTTCTTTAACAGCTTTCGGAGCGCCGTCAACGAGAGCTTTAGCGTCTTTCAGGCCGAGGCCGGTTACTTCGCGGACAACTTTGATTACGCCGATTTTCTTTTCACCAGCAGAGGTGAGGATTACGTCGAATTCGGATTTTTCTTCAGCAGGAGCAGCGCCAGCAGCAGGAGCAGCAGCAACAGCAACCGGAGCAGCAGCGGATACGCCGAATTTATCTTCCATAGCTTTTACGAGTTCGGAAAGTTCGAGAACGGTCATGCCTTCAATGGCTTCCATGATTTCTTCTTTAGTCATTTTAAAATACCTCCATAGTATCAGTTTTTAGATTCGTTTGTAATATGTAAGCTAATTAAGCAGATTCCTGTTCTGCTTTTTTAGCACGTACAGCATCAAGCACATAAACCATATTGCGGATGTTGCCCTGGAGTACGTTGACCAGGCCAGAGATAGGGGCCTGCATGCTGCCAACCAATTTGGCGAGGAGTTCTTCGCGGCTCGGCAGGCTTGCCAGAGCTTCGACAGCAGCTGCATCAATAACCTGACCATCGGCGATGCCGGCTTTGACCGTCAGCGCTTCTGTCTTTGTTTCTTTGATGAAGTCTTTCAGGATTTAGCCGGTGCTACTGTATCTTCCGTAGAATAAGCAATAGCAGTCGGACCTTCGAGAACGGCATCCAGATCGTTGAAACCGAGTTCATCGGCAGCGATACGGGTCAGTGTGTTTTTGACAACTTTGTATTCGACGCCACCTTCACGGAACTTACGGCGGAGTTTCGTAGCATCAGCTACGCTGAGGCCGGAGAAACCAACGAAAACAGCACCCTGTGAGGACTGCAGTTTTTCTTTCATTTCTTCTACAACAGCGGCTTTTGCCGGAGAAACCTGATGTTTTGCATACATAGACATGAGTTCGATACACCTCCTTGAACTGGGATTTATATCGTCTTAGCAATAAAAACGGTCCCATGTACGACTGACATGAGACCGAACTAGTCAAATTGAAATACCTGCTAGTTTCATAGCCTCAGATGGCGGACCTTAGTCCATTATACATACCTTCAGTCTACAGCTAAGAGAGATATTATTTTTCTTCTTTGACAGCACCTTTGATGCTGTACTGGTTGATGTGGATGCCAGGGCCCATCGTGGAGCTTACGGTGATGGATTTGATATACTGGCCTTTTGCACCCGACGGTTTTACTTTGATGAGAGTATCAACGAGAGTCGTCAGGTTTTCCACTAATTTATCTGCATCGAAAGATTTCTTGCCGATAGGGGAATGAATATTGCCGGCTTTATCCGTGCGGTATTCGACCTTACCTGCTTTACTTTCGCTAACAGCTTTTGTTACGTCCATCGTAACCGTGCCGACTTTCGGGTTAGGCATGAGGCCTTTCGGGCCGAGGATTTTACCAAGACGGCCGACTTTACCCATCATGTTCGGTGTTGCGATAGCTACGTCAAAATCAAGCCAGCCACCTTTGATCTTTTCGATGAGATCATCAGCACCGACATAGTCAGCGCCGGCAGCCTGAGCTTCTTTTTCTTTGTCGCCCTGAGCAAATACGAGGACAGTCTTGGATTTGCCAATACCATGGGGCAGAACCAGAGCGCCACGAACCTGCTGATCGGCATATTTCGGATCTACGTTGAGGTTGACAGCCAGTTCGACCGTTTCGTCAAATTTGGCTGTATCCATCTTTTTCAAGATGTCGATTGCTTCCGTCACGTCATACTGTTTGTATTTATCAAACAGTTTGGCGGCTTCTGCATATTTCTTGCCTACTTTTGCCATCTAACTTTTTCCTCCTTTGTGGTTTAGCGGGGATTGACCCCTTCCACGGGACTGAACCGGCGATTAATCGACGATTTCAATACCCATGCTGCGGGCAGTGCCTTCAATCATTTTGATAGCAGCTTCAACGTCGTTGGCGTTGAGGTCCGGCATCGTAGTCGTCGCAATTTCGCGGACTTTGTCGCGACCCAGTTTAGCTACTTTTTTCTTGTTCGGTTCGCCCGAAGCTTTTTCCAAACCTGCGGCTTTCTTCAGGAGAACAGCTGCCGGCGGAGTTTTCGTAATGAACGTGAAGGAACGGTCTTCATATACAGTGATTTCGACAGGGATAATGAAGCCAGCCTGTTTAGCTGTACGTTCGTTGAATTCCTTGACGAATGCCATAATGTTGACACCAGCCTGGCCTAATGCAGGGCCAATCGGAGGCGCCGGAGTTGCTTTACCAGCTTCACACTGGAGTTTTACCATTCTT
>NZ_ONTA01000135.1:0-4226 GCF_900320625.1 Megasphaera sp. DJF_B143 | reverse complement strand
TGAAAACTAGAGAACCGCCGTGTACCGAACGGTACGCACGGTGGTGTGAGAGGTCGGCGGGTCATTGCCCGCCTCCTACTCGATTTTAACTAATTATAGTTGGGGTCAGCCGTCTATCGGCAGACCTCTTTTCATTTTTATTATTCACTTTATCAGACATGCCCGGTCAAGCTTTATTCTGATGATTCTTGATATACAAAGGGAATCTCCAGGATAGTCAATTTTTTGAATTTCATTGTACCACCATTCTCGATTAATTTTACAAAGAAATAAGGCTTCCGGTTTCCCAGAAGCCTTATTTTTATTGGAGCCACTTATCGGATTCGAACCAACGACCCTCTCATTACGAATGAGATGCTCTACCAGCTGAGCTAAAGTGGCATATGATTGTACCTGAACGGTACTTTACTAGTATATCCATTTCGTGGCGTTTTGTCAAGAGGTAAAAAATTGAAAAAAATCGATATATTTGTTTCTTCGTTATATTTACAACGTACAATCGAAGCAGCGCAGGTTATACTATACGTGTAAAGAGGAAACGGTGATGAACCGGAATACGATAATCCTCCATATGATATATGTATCGCGAAAGGAGCGATGACTTATGAAATTCAAAGTAAATGATTCCTGTATCTCTTGTGGTATGTGCGCAGGTTCCTGTCCGGAAGTATTCCACATGGCTGATTCCGGTATGGCTGAAGCGATTCCTGACGATGTAGCACCGGAAGTTGAAGAATCCGCTATTGACGCAATGAACAACTGCCCGGCAGGCGCCATCGAAGAAGCCTGAGAAAGAAATACACAGGGCGTACGGCATCGGCAGGGTGCTGATATCGTGCAGATATAAAGTGAGACTCCCGTAACACAAAGCAGAGGCTGCAATGAAATGGCTTTAAAAGTTCGTTTCGTTGCAGCCTCTGTTTTATCTTTCGCTACAAGTCATAGATTATTTGGTTTAAACAAAATCTTATTTTTTTTCGTAGTAGTATCGTGTCCACATGGTAACTTCCGAAAGGGACGGGTGGGGCGTCATGGTTTCACTCAGGGTATAGACACTGCGCGGATCCAGCGTGCGCGTAAGGGGGAGATCGCGCAGATACTGTGCGTCGGCTGAGGCAATATCCGGGCGGAGAGGTTGTACTGTGTGAGTACCGCACATGAGAAGGTTGACAAAGGGTTGGATGAGGATGGACGCTTCGTGGCCTACGATGTGGGCGCCGAGAATCTGTTTGCTCGTTTTGTCGATGATGAGTTTGATAAATCCGTCATCAGAAGCTCCCGGTTCGTATCCCAGTGCATAGCCTTTGGCTGAGGCAGAGTAGTGGTTGACTGCCGTTTCCACATCATATCCCTGCTTTCGGGCTCCTTCTTCCGTAAGTCCTGTATGGGCCGTTTCCGGATAGGTATAGGTTACGGCCGGTACGGCATCGTATTGTGCCCAGCGCCAGTTTTCGCGGGGCATATGGGAAAAGAGATTGTGGGCTATGATTTCGGCTTCGTAATTGGCTTTATGGCGGAATGGCGCCCTGCCATTGACATCGCCCAGGGCCCAGATGCCATCTGCGCTGGTTTCGAGAAACTCATTGGTCTCGATATAGCCGCGGCTGTCGAGACGGACATCCGTATGTTCCAGCTGTAGCAGTTCTGTCATAGGGCGGATGCCGGGGGCCACGAGGATTTCTTCGGCCCGTACTTCTGCCGTCGTCCCGTCTGTACGGTTGCGGATAGTCAGGACTTTTTCATCGCCTTCGCGCCGCACGGATATCGTGTCCTGATTCAGGCGGACATCGATATGACGGTTCTGGAACTGGCGCAGCATGAACGCCGAGATTTCTGGCTCTTCTTTTGGCAGAAGGCGGACGTTGTGCTGGATGATGGTGACCTGGGTGCCGGCCGCTTCAAAGACATGAGAAAATTCACAGCCTATGGGGCCGCCGCCGATGACAATCAGGCTCTTATACGGTTTTCCCGGGAATTTGGGACCAAAGAATGTTTCTGACGTAATGTAACCGCATTCTTCCAGACCGGGGAGTACGGGGATATTCGTCCGGCCACCAGTACCGATAAAAATCTGCCGGCCTTCCAGTTCTTCTGCTGTACCGTCGGATTTTGTCACGGCAATCGTCTTTTTGCCGGTAAACGAGGCCGTGCCGTTATAGGTATCGACGTTGGGGAATTGGTCATAATACGCCTGAATGGCCGGACTTTCGTCTATTTTCTGCCACAGCCTCCGGGCCAGCGTATCCCAGTCCAGCGTGGCGTTTTCCGCTGTGACACCGATACGGGCTCCTTCCCGTATTTCACAGAGCAGATTGGCTGCTGTCACCATGACTTTTGTCGGGATGCAGCCCCGGTTCAGGCAGGTACCGCCGAAGCGGCCCCGCTCGATGATAGCAACTTGTTTATGCTGCCGTATAGCGGCATCAGCAATGATGTTGGCTGCTCCCGTGCCGATGATAATGACATCGTATTGTTTCATGGAAATCCTCCTTGTATATGGAAATCTTGTATATAATAAGTGTACGGAAAAAAACGTCTTCCTGTCAATGAGGCAGGAAGACGTTTTTGGTAATTAGTGTGTTTCCGGCAGGCTCTGGGAGAATATCGATTCCAGTGCCGGCTTCATCGTGTATGCATACAGCCATGTGTACCGATGGCTGCCGCCTTTGTAAATCGTAAGATAGTGGCTGCAGTCTGGTTCAATCAGAGAGGCGGCTTCGGCCTGCAGCTGTACGGTTGGTACATTGGCATCCAGTGTCTGGCGATCGACTTTGGTACCGGATTTTTCCAGATTCCCCAATATTTCCGTCATGCTCGGGTAGGCACCGGCATCGCCTTCACAGATGACCGTCCAGAGCGGCTGGCTGGCAAGAGGAGCCGTAACGGCGGCATTCCATTTGCAGGCGATGAGATACGATGTGGCAAAGAAGTGAGGATATTTAACATCCATGGCAATCGATGTCATGCCGCCCATGGACTGGCCTGTGTTGTATATGCGCCGCGTATCGATGGAGTAAGTCTGGCAGAGAGACTGGATGAGGTGGATCGTACGATCCAGTTCTGGCCCGTAGTCGTAATTGTCATCGACGATAACCGTGTCGTACTGGGGCGCCAGAACGAAGCAGGGATGACTGGCCTGCCATCCGGGCGATGCGAAGGTGACGGCTCCCAGCCCCTGGACGAGCGTTGCTTTGACGTCCGGTGAGACGACGCCGGCATCATGCATGAAAAGGACGAGGGGGTATTTCTTTTGTGGATCGTAGTTCTTCGGAACATAGAGATTATACTTTAATACAGCATTCTGCTGCTGGCTGTCCGTAAAGGTCCCCTGGATAAAATCTTCGACAATCAGATCCCTGGATTTGGAAGTTTCTATCCCTTCTTCCGGCCCATAGAGAGCGCCTGATACCGTTTTTACAAATCCCGTCTGGCTGACGTTCGCCTTCATGACGGGAAGTGGACTGGGATTACCGTGGCTTCCCAACTGGGGTCCGCCGCCATGGCCTTTTTTCTGACGGTCTTTGACGGGGCCGTCTTCCGGATGAGGATCGACAGAGGAATCGACGAGGGGCAGGGCCTGGAGCTGGAGTACGACATAGTTCCCTGATTCCGTATGGGCAGTTGTTTTTTCTGCCGCCGTGTTTGTATAGACTTTTTCAATCGTCCGGCCATCGACGGTATAGTCGGAAGGGGAAAGGGAAGATGAAAGAACCGGCGCATCGTACTGGACGATGACATGAGAGACGTGCTCGCCATCTCCTGTAACTTCCCCGATGGCTTCAGCCTCTGTAATATGATTGGCAGCAAAAGACGTGCTGCCCAGTGAGAGACACAGCATGATAGCGGCGCCCAGCCGGCGCCAGGATTTCCATTTCATTTGCATAGAACCTTCTTTTCTGATGACAGGTAAAACTAATAATATATATCAATTGACCTTAGTATACACAGAAAAGATGGCGGTTACGTCACAATACAGACACAGTTCATCGCGGACTGCCTGACGAAACGGACTATCAGCTGATTTTGCTGCCGTTGGCTTTCATCTTGAAACGCAGGCCCAGGACTTCTGCGGCTCGTTTGCACATGAGCAGGCGCTGGAGAAAAATTTCGAAATAATCCATAAGGGAACATATGCTTTCATCGAGTTCGACTTCCAACGTAATAATACGCTTCTGCACGTCTACGTGCAGTGTCGAGGACAGGGCGGCGTAATTGACCCGGTCATG
>NZ_ONTA01000174.1:0-6426 GCF_900320625.1 Megasphaera sp. DJF_B143 | reverse complement strand
TGCATGACGTAGTCCTTGCCTTCCAGGCGGACGAGGCCTTTTTCCTTGGCGGCCTGTTCACTGCCGCAGGCAATGAGGTCATCGTAGGAAACGATTTCAGCGCGGATAAAGCCCCGTTCGATATCGGTATGGATCTTACCGGCTGCTTTCTGGGCTTTCGTGCCTTTGACGATGGTCCAGGCGCGGACTTCGTCGGCACCGGCCGTAAAGAAATTGATCAGTCCCAGCATGGCGTAGCTTGCTTTGATCAGTTTATCGAGGCCGGCTTCGGGAAGTCCCAGTTCTTCCAGGAAGACCTGGGCTTCATCATCGGGCAGTTCGGCGATTTCCGCTTCGATTTTAGCAGAGACGGCGACGACTTCCGACCCTTCTTTTTCGGCAAAAGCCCGCAGTGCCTGTACGTGGGGATTGGAATCGGGATCCGATGCTTCGTCTTCGCCCACGTTGGCGATATAGAGAATCGGCTTGAGCGTCAGCAGGTTGAGATCGTGGACCTGTGGCAGTTCATCCTTGGTGAGCCCTGCCTTACGGGCCGGTTCGCCATTTTCCAGGCAGGCCAGCACTTTTTTCAGTACGTCGTATTCGGCTTTGGCCGTTTTATCGCCGCACTGGGCGACTTTGGCGATGCGGTCGGCCCGTTTCTGTGTCGTTTCGATATCGGCCAGGCACAGTTCCGTGTTGATGACATCGACGTCGCGTACAGGATCAATGGAACCCGATACGTGGGTGATATTGCTGTCTTCAAAGCAGCGGACAACTTCGGCAATGGCATCGGTTTCGCGGATGTGGCTGAGGAATTTGTTCCCCAGACCTTCACCTTTGGATGCCCCGGCGACGAGGCCGGCAATATCGACGAAACGGGTGACGGCCGGAATGGTGCGTTTGGGATGGTACATGTCGGTCAGGACCTGGATGCGGTTATCCGGGACTTCGACGACGCCGACGTTCGGTTCAATCGTGCAGAATGGATAATTAGCCGCTTCTGCGCCGGCTTTGGTAATGGCATTGAACAAGGTGCTCTTGCCTACGTTCGGCAGTCCGACAATGCCTATTTCCAGATTGGTACTCATGAGTGAGCAGTCCTTTCTCTATTTCTTATTTTATGATGTGCAGATCGGCAATGCGTTTTACGGCAGCGATAGTGTTTTCCCGTGTGCCGAATGCCGTAAGGCGGAGGTAGCCTTCACCGTGGGGGCCGAATCCGGAACCCGGCGTGGTGACGACGTGGGCTTTTTCCAGCAGGAGGTCGAAGAAATCCCAGCTCTTCATGCCGTTAGGTGTCTGTACCCAGGCATAAGGGGAGTTGGTCGCGCCATATACGGTGTAGCCGGCTTCGGTCAGGCCGTCGCGGATGATATGGGCGTTTTCCATGTAGTAATCGACATCAGCCAGGCACTGTTTCTGGCCTTCCGGGCTGTAGTATGCTTCGGCTGCGCGCTGTACGACGTACGGTGTGCCGTTGAAGAAGGTACACTGGCGGCGGTTCCAGAGCGGATTCAGTTCCACTGCCGTGCCGTCGGCTTTATAGGCTTTGCAGGCATGGGGAACGACGACGTAGGAGCAGCGCGTGCCGGTGAAGCCGGCGCACTTGGAGTAAGAGCGCAGTTCGATTGCCACGTCTTTGGCGCCTTCTACTTCGAAAATGCTGTGGGGAACGTCCGGTTCGGTAATATATGTTTCATAGGCCGAATCGTAGATGATGACGAAATTGTTTTCCTTAGCAGCCCGGACCCAGTTTTCCAGTTCTTCTTTGCTCATGGCTGTACCGGTCGGGTTGGACGGGTTGCAGAGGTAGACAATATCGACCTTTTCTTTCGGCGGCTGGGCTTTGAAGCCGTTTTCCGGCGTGCAGGGCAGATAGACGACGCCATCGTATCTGCCTGTTTCGGCATGGTATACACCGGTGTGACCGCACATGACGTTGGAGTCAAGGTATACGGGGTAGACCGGATCGGCTACGGCAAAGGTCAGGTCGCTGCCAAAGATTTCCTGGATGCAGGCAACGTCGGTCTTGGAACCGTCACCGACGAAGACTTCGTCCAGTTCCAGGTCGATGCCGCGCGTTTTATAATCTCCGTCAATGATGGCCTGACGGAGAAAATCATAGCCTTGTTCGGGACCATAGCCGCGGAACGTTTCGGCTTTTCCCATTTCATCGACAGCTTTATGCATCGCTTCGATGATGGCCGGAGCCAGCGGGCGGGTTACGTCGCCGATACCGAGACGGATGATGTCCGCGTCGGGATGGGCCTTGGAATAGGCTGCAACTTTTTTGGCAATGGTAGCAAAGAGATAATTGCCAGGAAGTTTTAAGTAATTTTCATTTACGTGAGCCATAAAATGACCTCCTTTTATATGCGATAATGAGTATATATTGGCTATACAACACTATTCATTGTACTACATTCGCCATCGCTTGAAAAGGACAGAGGGTACTTCCGGATGATGAGAAATTAAAATCACTGTAATTTGTCTCAGTGTTCAATGAAAAACGCTGCCACACAAAGAAATCTCTGTTTCGTGTGGCAGCGCTCTTTGCTGCTTGGCGTTCGTCGTGGTTAAGGCCGGGGCCGTCGTACTCTCCTTCACTATTCGTAGCGCAGGGCTTCGATGGGATCGAGGCGGGCAGCTTTCCGCGCCGGATAGATGCCGAAGAACAGGCCGATGCCGACGGAGAAGCTGAAGGAAATGATGATCGGTGCCGCCGTGATGACCGTCTGGAAGAGTCCGGCTTTTGCAATGGTAAGGGCGATGCCGACGCCGCAGGCGATGCCCAGCAGGCCGCCGATGACACCGATGACGACCGATTCGATGAGGAACTGCATCATGATATTCTGGAAGGTGGCGCCCAGGGCCTTGCGGATGCCGATTTCCCGCGTCCGTTCTGTGACCGATACCATCATGATGTTCATGATGCCGATGCCACCGACGATAAGGGAGATAGCGGCAATGCTTCCCAGAAACAGGGTCAGCATAGTCGTCGTGCTGGTCATGGTTTCCATGAGGCTGGTCAGGTTGCGGACGGTGAAGTCATCTTCCTTGTCCCCTGTGATGTGGTGGCGCTGGCGCAGCAGTGTTTCCACTTCACTTTGCACCTGTTCGATTTTATCAGAGCGGGAGACCTGGATATTGATGGAACGCACGTAGGTGATGCCCAGAAGACGTTCCTGAGCAGTCGTGAGAGGCACGATGACCATGTCGTCTTGGTCCTGGCCCATGGAAGACTGGCCCTTGCTTTCCAGTACGCCGATGATACGGTAAGGCTGGTTGTTGATGCGGATTGTCTTGCCGACGGGATTGGATGTATCGAACAGATTGGATGCGACCGTCGTCCCGATGACGGCAACGCGGTTGCGCGATTTCAAATCATTGTTGGTGATAAAGGAACCGCTCTGGACGTTGAGAGAGCGGATGTGGAGGTATTCCGGTGTCACGCCGTATACGGAGGTGTTCCAGTTCTGATTGCCGTTTACGACCTGATAGGAACTGTTGACGGTCGGCGAAACATAGTCAATATTTTTGATTTTCCTTTTGATGGCTTCGGCGTCGTCGTATTTCAGTTTCTGGCCGGAACCGGCGGCCGATCGGACGCCCCCTTTATTGGTCGAGCCCGGTGTGACGATGAGCATATTGCTGCCCAGGCTGGCAATGGAATTGGTGACGTTCTGGCGCACGCCCATGCCGATGGAAATCATGGCGATGACGGCGCCGACGCCAATGATGATGCTCAGCATGGTCAGGATGGAGCGCAGCTTGTTGGACAGGAGAGCCGTAATGGCAATCTGTACGCTTTCACTAAACAACATCCATGACGACCCCCTTTCCGGCATCTTTGGTAATCATGCCATCACACAAGAGGAGCTGCCGGTTGGCACAGGCGGCGATTTCCGGTTCATGCGTGACCAGGATGATGGTCTTGTGTTCTTCATGAAGGGCTTCGAAGAGACCCATGATGTCCCGTGTCGATTTCGTATCGAGGTTGCCTGTCGGTTCGTCGGCCATGATGATATGGGGATTGTTCACCAGTGCTCTGGCAATGGCGACGCGCTGACGCTGGCCGCCGGAGAGTTCGTTGGGTTTATGATGAGCCCAGGTTTCCAGGCCGACTGCTTTTAACTTTTCCATGGCCCGCTGGGTCCGTTCTTTGTGGCCTACGCCGGCGTAGACCAGGGGCAGGGCCACGTTGTCGAGAGCGGAGATGCGGGAGAGGAGATTGAAATTCTGGAAGACAAAGCCGATATGCTGGTTGCGGACGGAGGCCAGTTCGTCGTCGCTCAGGTTGGCTACTTCTTTGCCGCCCAGCCGGTACGAGCCGGACGTCGGCCTGTCGAGACAGCCGAGGATATTCATGAGTGTCGATTTACCGGAACCCGACGGTCCCATGAGGGCGGCAAATTCCCCCTCTTCGATATTCAGGGTAATGCCGGCCAGGGCGGCAAAATCTTCCCCGCCGATGTGATAAATCTTTTTGATGTCGGTTAATTCAATGACATGATTCATGGTGATGCCTCCTGATTACATGGGCGGCGGTCCCTGTCGTCTGTTGGAATTGGATGACTGGGAAGAAGATTTGGATGGGGCATTATAGGAAACGGAAACGCTGTCTCCTTCAGAAAGGCCCGACAGGATTTCCACGTATTCATCGCTGTAGATCCCCGTCGTGACCGGAACCTGTTCGGTCTGGCCGCTGGTATTGACGCGCAGTACGTAGGATCCGTTGTCGTTGGTCTTGAGGGCGGCGATGGGGACGACCAGAGCATTCTCTTTTTCGGCCGTGTTGATTTCTACCCGGGCGGTCATGCCGAGGCGCAGTACGTCATCGGGGTCATCCACGTCGAGGGTGACATAGTAATAAATGACGCTGGCCGATGAAGAAGACGAACTAGATGAAGTGCTCGTGCCATTCGTATCCCACGTATTGCTCGTATCAGTCTGGGAAATCTTGGACACGTGAGCCGTAAAAGTCTGATTGGTATAGGTATCGACGGTGAAGGTGGCATCCTGGCCGACCTTGATATTGCCGATATCCGTTTCATCTATTTTAGCCATGATCTGCTTTTTGCTCGTATCGGCGATGCGCATGATGACCGTCGGGTTGCTGTTTCCCTGTACGGCCATGGTACCGGCTGGCTTGGGTTCCCCGACGACGACGCCGCTCATGGGGGCGGTGATCGTCGTTTCTGCCAGATCCGATTCGGCGGCGCTCAGATTGGAAAGGGCCGTTTTGTATTCATATTCGGCATTATCCAGTGTCTGTTTGGTACCGGCACCCTGGTCATAGAGCATCTTATACCGTTCGTAGTCGAGGCGCGTATTGGTGACTTTATACTGGGCCTGATCGTATTTAGCCTGATAATCCTTGCCATCCAGTGTGGCTACGGTCTGGCCGGCTGTGACCTGATCGTTTTCTTTGACCAGGACCTGACTGATACGGGCCGTGATTTTCGGTGAGACTTCGACAGAATCGACAGGGCGGATCGTACCGGTCGCAGAGACTTTGGATGTGAGATTCATGCGTTCTACCTGGGCCGTTTCGACGGCGGCTGCCTGCTGGGCCTTCTGTTGTGTCTGGTAGTAATACCAGCCGCCGCCGGCACAGGCAGCAATGATAATGACAGCGATGGCGGCTGTGATTTTTTTATTCAGCTTCATGGGATCACCTTTTGAAAATAGGAATGAGTTACGATATAACGGAAACATACGTGGGGTACTGTATGTTTTATTAAGTATATCATAGAAAAAAGCAGTAAAAAAGACAGAACAGGCTGTATGGAAAAGATTACTAAAAATTGTGACAAATCTGTCTTTTTTCTATGGTATACTACATCATGGAACGAATTAAATATAATTCTCAATATATAAAATATCCGGAGGGATAGGTATGAAGAAGCAACTCACGACAGCCGTGGTGGCAGCGATGTTGTGCACCGGGGCCGTATATGCAGCCGATACGACCGGGACCACTGCCGTTCCGGCACAGCAGACAACGCAGCAATTACAGCAGACACAACAGACACAACAGACAACGCAGCAATCGCAGCAGACCTATAGTCTGGATCTGGATGTGTCGGATTATGCTGTCGATACGATGCAGTACGAGGGGAAACACATCGTGTTCCGGGCCTATGAAAATAAAGTCTACGTCGCACACCCCGTCGATACGACATATCAGTCCATGAATATCTACGTGCCGGAAGAATACTTTGAAGGAAAATCCGTCCATGGGTATACGGCGCAGACGGCCCCCATATTCCTGCCCAATACCGTCGGCGGTTATATGCCGGGCAAGGCAGGACAGCCGTCAGAATACGATCAGCGGCAGGGCGGTCCTAACGCCATACTGGCCGCCCTGGCACGGGGCTGCGTCGTAGCGGCTCCCGGTGCCAGAGGCCGGACGAATCAGGCTGCCGATGGCACCTATACAGG
>NZ_ONTA01000132.1:0-3637 GCF_900320625.1 Megasphaera sp. DJF_B143 | reverse complement strand
GGGTGTCAGCCGCTCTCCTGTCAAAAATGCCCTGACCAGGCTCATGCACAATTCATATGTTGTCCGCCAGCCGGGATACAGGGTCGCAGCATTTTCTGAAAAAGAATATACAGATATTGCCGAGTTATCAGAACTGATTGAGCCCTATGCGGCGGGGAGAGCTGCCATTGCCATAAAAGATACGGATCTGGATGTATTGTATGATATAGCAGGACAGCTTCAGCACATCTGTGTAAAGAGCGGGAATTTGCAGCACCGGTATATAGATGTTGTAGACCTGGAATATCAATTTCATTCCCGTATTGTCCATCTGGCGGATCATCCTTTGCTGGAAGAGTTTTATGAACATATTAAATACAAGTTGTACCGCTATAGGAGCTATCTGAATTATGATCCACCGTCGGGATATTTTGAAGTCGTCGGAACGGAACATCTGACGATTTGTGATATTTTAAAAATGCGGGACCAGGGAATGGCGGAAGCGATTATGCGGCGGCATCTCGCTCTGGCCCGTGCTGAGTTTAAACGCAAGTTTCCTGCTGAAAACAATCAGGAATTCAATAAAAAAGGCCCGTTTTCACCAACATAAAATAAAAAAATAAGAAATTATCTGGCAAAATATTAATTTATTTAGATATTTTGCCAGATTTTTTTATTGAAAAATGAAAGAAAAACAATCAGAATGTAATAATTTATACGAAAATGGACGAAAAAAAGGCCCAAATGAGAAAAATAAAATGAACACAAACGTCATACTGGTCAGAGTTTGACTCTTTAATTGGATAATGTTAACATAAACGCATAAAAGAAATTCGATACGGTAATAATTAAATGCAGTAAGGATTTATGTTTTCAGGTATCATTTTATGTGTAAGGAGGTATGAAGCATGACTGGGTTCGAAAAGTTCGTAAAATTTGTAACTAAGTATGTAACGCTGTGGGTCATTTTATGTGCCGTATTTGCATATTTTGTGCCGACGCCATTTAAACCCTACGGCGGGACGATTCCCTGGTTCCTGGGCATTATCATGCTGAGCATGGGTCTTTCTATGACGCCTAATGATTTCAAGCTGGTTCTGACCCGGCCAAAGGATGTCATCGTCGGTATCGTGACACTGTATGCGTTTATGCCTCTCGTCGGATTGGGACTGGGAACCATATTCAATCTGGACCCGATGCTGACTGTAGGTCTCGTACTTCTGGGCTGTACGCCGACGGGGACGTCTTCCAACGTCATGACATTCCTGGCTAAAGGCGATAAGGCTCTGGCCGTGACGGTATCGAGCCTGAGCACCATCGTAGCGCCTGTCGTCATGCCTATGCTGCTTCTCTTTTATGTCGGCAAATACCTGCCTATTGATGCGGTAGGCCTGTTTATGAGTATCATTAAAATCGTCATTATTCCGATTGCGCTGGGACTTCTGATTCATAAATTCTTTGAAAAACAAATGCCGGTCATTCTGAAAGTCGTGCCGCTGGCAACGGTAGCTGCTATCGTTTGTATTATTTCCGTCATTGTAGCACTCAACGTAGAACGGCTGCAGGCTGTAGCCGGAATGGCTGCCCTGACATTGGTACTGTATACAGGTATTGGCCTGGCTATCGGATATACTGTAGCCCGCCTGCTGCGCATGAAAGCTCCAAAACGGAAAGCGATGACTTTTATCGTTGGCGTACAGAATACGGCGCTGGCAGTTACCCTGGGGATTACATATTTTGATCCCATGTCGGCAATTCCGGGAGCTATCGGTGTTGTCTGGACGACTGTATTTTGCTCCTTTGTTGCATCACTTTGGGGGAACAAAACAGAAGATGCAGCGGAAGCAGCTCCCCCTGCACAGGGAACCGCTCATTGACATGGATATTATGCCGCAGTATATGAGGCATTTATATAGGAAGGAGAGATAGGTTATGGCAAGATTTAATAAGGTATCGGCAGAATTATTGGACGAACTGAAACAAGTACTGGGAGAAAAAGGCGTAACGGTAGATCCGGAAAAATTGCAGACGTATCAGACCGATGAAGAAGGCAATCCCTATTGGTTCCGTACTCCCGAAGTAGTCGTATTCCCGAAAACGACGGAAGAAGTAGCAGCTGTCATCAAACTGGCGAACAAGTACCTCGTACCGATTACGCCCCGTGCTGCTGGTTCTGGTGTTGCTTGTGGTGCCATTCCTGTCTATCACGGTATCGTCATGGAACTGGATAAGATGGATAAGATCCTCAAAATCGATGAAGATAATCTCTATGCTGTTGTCCAGACCGGTGTCCGGACGAGCGTTATCCAGCAGGAATGCAAACAGCGGGGGCTCTTATATGCCGGCGATCCCTGCAGTGCTGACAGCTGCCAGATCGGCGGTAACGTAGCAACCAATGCCGGTGGCAACAAGGCTGTAAAATACGGGACGACACGGAATCAGATTTATGGCATGAAAATAGTTACCCCGACGGGTGATATCGTAGATGTCGGAGCGCGGTTGCAGAAATGCTCGACCGGCTACTGCCTGGAACAACTTATTTGCGGGTCGGAAGGTACGCTGGGCGTTGTAACAGAAATTACGCTGAAATTACGTCCTCTGCCGCCGTATAAATTTGACCTGGTAGCAATCTTTAATGAAGATGCCAAAGCATTTGCCCTGCCGAATAAGATTTTGAAGGCCGGTATCGAACCTACCAGTATCGAATACATGGATAATAAAGCGCTGAAGATGTGCAGCAATTTCTGCAAAGTAACGCTGCCCCATGTAGAAGAAAACTGCTGCTATGTCATTATCACCGTAGAATCGTTTGATGAAGATGAACTAGACAAGAAGATGGAAAAAATCAGTGATCTCTGTGATGATATGGGCGCCGTCGATGTCATCCAGGCGGATGACCGTATCTGGGGATGCCGCCGGCAGTTTGCTGAAGCAGCCCGCGATATCGACATCATGTTCGTAGCAGAAGATTTCGTCGTACCTCTCGACAAGATTGCTGAAATTACGGCGGAAGTACCAGGACTGGAAGAAAAACACGGAATCTATACGGTAACATCGGCTCATATCGGCGATGGCAATATCCACGTGCTGCCGCTTAATAAAGATGGTTTATCACCGGAAGACTGGATGAAGAAGATGGCCGGTTTCCATGAAGACCTCTTTGAAAAAGTATATGCACTGGGTGGCAAGATGTCTGGTGAACACGGTATCGGCTATAAGAAACTCGTTGATTTCAAACGCTGCACCCCGCCGGGTGAATACAAGATGATCCGGGCAATCAAGAAAGCGCTGGATCCGAACGATATCCTCAATCCGGCTAAGATTGTCGATTTGGAAGACAGCATCTGATGCAGTTTCTATCATATAGTATCTACCCCTCCATGCATGAATTAGATATCCCGAAGCACCTGCAGGCGTCTAAAACGGACGCCTGCAGGTGCTTTTTTTTCAGAGATGTAAAAAAATTCCTTGACAAGAGGGGAAGAGTGGGATATACTAAACAAGCTGTTGAGCGGACGGGAAGGTTTCCTTCCTCCTCTCAAAAGTATTTCAAAAAAAGTGCTTGACAAATTCCTGTGAGTTTGTTAAGATATATGAGTCGCCGCGATGAGCGATGAACTTCCTTCATCTCAATCATGCGGCTGGCAGATGACCTTTG
>NZ_ONTA01000148.1:0-2116 GCF_900320625.1 Megasphaera sp. DJF_B143 | reverse complement strand
TGTGTCATGTGGAAGAAATCATGAATACGCCTTATTTCCAGGCCAACACGACAGAAGAAACGGCGGCACTGGTCCGCCAGTACGGACTGCGCAATTCCCAGCTCCTGACTATTGCCCCTACGGGAACGCTTTCGACGATGCTGGGGATTTCTGGTGGCATCGAACCGATTTACGCTAATTATTATGAACGGAAAACGGAATCGCTCCACGGTTCAGATGTGTATTATAAAGTCTATACGCCTATTGTAGAAGCTTATATGAAAGAACATCATCTGACCGATGATGGACAGCTTCCGGATTATTTTGTCACGGCGCTGACTCTGCCCTATCAGGAACGGATTGCCATGCAGGCGGCCTGGCAGGAACATATCGATGCGTCTATCAGTTCTACCGTCAATGTGCCCAACAGCTTTACAGTAGAAGATACGGAACGCCTGTACCTGCTGGCCTATGAAAGCGGCTGTAAAGGCGTGACGATTTTCCGTGATGGCTGTAAACGGGCCGGCATCCTTACGACTCACGTCGATGAAAAAACAGTGCCCGTTGCCGGAGACGGATTAGGACGTGGTGAAATCGTTGCTATCGATGATGATGTCATCGGCAAGAAGCGCAAACTGGTTACGGGCTGCGGCAGTCTCCATTGTATTGCGTTTTTTGATACGGAAACAGGCGCTTTGCTGGAAACGTATCTCAGCAAAGGATCGACAGGCGGTTGCAATAATTTCATGATTGGCCTGTCCCGCATGATTTCTATCAGTGCCCGGGCAGGGATTGATATTTATACTATCATTGACCAGCTCAATTCGACGGGGAACTGCCCGAGCTATTCGGTCCGCCGTTCTACCCGGGGCGATACGAGCAAGGGATCCTGCTGCCCCATGGCAGTAGGCAATGCCCTCCTTGATATGTACAATGAGGTACAGAATGAGCTTCATGCCGGCAATGAAAAGCCGAAGAAGGTAAAACCGGTTAAACCGCGGGCGCGGGACAAGGTACGGGCCGAAAATATTTTCTGCCCCCAGTGCGGTGAACCCTTGGTCTTCGAAGGGGGCTGCAATACGTGCAAAAACTGTGGCTGGAGTAAGTGCTATTGATGATGCTTCCCAATAGCCGGCATTAGACTCTGGGCTGTGAGTTTAAAGAAGAAAACACCAGCCAGGAGACCGGTGGCCGGTGTGATGCATACGTTGGGGAAGTGCATGTTTAGATGAAAAATGTCTTGACAGGCAGGGCGTTTGTGTTTATAATGGACTCAATTTCACAGAGGCGATGATAGAGAAGCAAACTGTACAGGCTTTCAGAGAGCTGCCGGATGGTGTGAGGCAGCAGACTGGCAGGGCGTTCCGCTCTGGAGCTGCAAATGACGAATTTGACGGGTCCGCCCGGTACAGCGGTCAGAGTTGGCCGTATGGCAAGTTGGGTGGCAACGCGGGATTCAGACTCCCGTCCCTTGAGTGGGACGGGAGTTTTTTGTTTTCCAGCCGGCGGCAAATTGGGTGGTACCGCGAGAAAGGAGAAGCTCGTCCCAAAGAGAGAGCTTCTCCTTTTATGTCTTTTTCCATTGCCGTAAGGAGTGATTATTTTGGAACGGGTGTACAATTTTAATGCCGGGCCTTCGGCCATGCCGCTGGATGTATTGAAAGAAGTCCAGGCAGAATTTCTCGATTTTAACCATACGGGTATGAGTATTGTAGAAATCAGTCACCGCAGTGCGGCATATCAGGATATGCAGGATGATACCATAGCTGTCCTGAAACGGCTGATGCATATTCCTGAAGGGTATCATGTCATTTTTATGCAGGGCGGCGGCAGCATGCAGTTTCTCATGCATGGTGCTAACTTCCTGAAGACGCGGGGAGGATATCTGAATACGGGCGTCTGGTCAGATAAGGCGATGAAAGCGGCATCGTATTACGGAGAAGTCTATGAAGTCGCTTCCAGCAAGGAAGACCATTTTTCCTATATTCCCGATGAAAGCACCTTTACGGTAAAAGATGGGACGGACTACGTCTATATGACCAGCAATAACACGATTCACGGCACGGAATGGAAGACCTTTCCTCACGTGGATGTGCCGCTGATCTGCGATATGTCCAGTGATTTTCTCTCACGCCCC
>NZ_ONTA01000131.1:0-3875 GCF_900320625.1 Megasphaera sp. DJF_B143 | reverse complement strand
TATGTACGTCGTTCTGCATAGCCGACGGCATAACGATATCAACTTTGACGCCCCACGGTTTTTCACCCGGATGGAATTCTACGCCAAATTTATCAGCATAGTCCTGGACGCGGTTGCGACCGGAAGCACGCATTTCGAGGAGGTAATTGATCTTTTCTTCAGTTACGACGCCATCAGGATCATAGATATATCCGTCCGGACCAGAGAGGGTAACAACTTTGGCACCGAGCTGGGCAGCTTTCTTGCAGATACCCCAGCAAACATTACCAAAACCAGCGGCGGCAATCGTTTTGCCTTTGATGTCTTCGCCATCGTGTTTGAGGACATTTTCCAGATAGTATACAGCACCATAGCCTGTCGCTTCCGGACGAATACGGGATCCACCATAGCTGAAGCCTTTCCCGGTCAGTACGCCGTTTTCGAAGCAACCTTTCAGACGACGATATTCGCCGAAGAGGTAACCGATTTCACGGCCGCCAACGCCCATATCACCAGCCGGTACGTCGATGTCCGGACCGATGTAACGATAAAGGGCCTGCATGAAGCTCTGGCAGAAACGCATAATTTCTGCATCGGATTTGCCATCGGGATCAAAGTCTGCGCCACCTTTGGCGCCACCGATAGGAAGACCCGTCAGAGAGTTCTTGAAAATCTGTTCGAAACCGAGGAATTTAATGATACCGGGATATACGTTTTTCTGGAAACGGAGACCACCTTTATATGGCCCGATTGCGCCGTTGAACTGGCAGCGATAACCTGTATTGGTATGGATTTTACCGTTATCATCTTCCCAGACAACGCGGAATGTAAACATCCGTTCCGGTTCGACCATGCGATTCAGGAGATCGTATTTTTCGTATTCCGGATGACGTTCTACGACAGGATCCAGGGACGAGAATACTTCTTCTACGGTCTGGACAAATTCCGGTTCATTAGCGTGTTTCGTTTTGACATTTTCGATTACAGATGCAAGATACTTGTTCATAAAGCTTCACCTCATTTGAAAAATTAGTTTACCCCGAACTTCTCTCTACGGCCTTATCATAACACTTTTTTTTTTTTTTTTTAATACCATAATGTGAAAATAAATTATAACATTTTCAGGAAAATACTAAAAATATAAATAAATGCAAATAAAATATAATGAAAAAATTTAATTTATATTAAAAAATAAATGAACGGCTGTATCATGCCTTAATATTATTTTATAAATGATAATTTGTAATGTATTATAAATAGACTATATTTGTTTGCTATATAAGGACAAAATGCGTAATGCGATATAGATGGTATATGTGATATGATGAATATCTGTACATCATATCACATCATATAATGTATATATAGCATATACTTACCGGTACAGATAATGCAGTCTTCCGGATATCTGTTTTCCCATATAAACCGGCATTAGAGACCTGACTAAAAAAGGAAAGGGCGTCTGATGGGTTCAACAAATGGCCGGTCTATGTTATAGTAAGATAGAACATAAGGGAGTGATACCGATGGACCGTTGTCCGATTCCTAAAATCACACATTTTTTTTCTATGAATGATCTGGTAATGAAACCGGTGCCCGTATTGCATCGTGAATATACCGGAGCAGTGGAACAATACTTCCATACGTTGTTTCCCAACCGGAAACGGACGGTCCTGGCTGATACGGAACCGGTTCCGCTGCCTGTTGATATAGAGGTTTTATATCCTACGACAGAAGAGCCGTTTTATGTTATTCATACTCTGGGGATGAGTGCCACACCGATGACCTATCCCGAAGGAACGGAAAGTAGCGAAGTGCGGGAATCATATAGTGAACTGTGTCTGATGCTGCCATCTGACTGGCCGTTTGCTCATGACCGAATTCTTTCTATGGGGGAACAGGCTGCCTGGCCGCTTCGGATGATCCGTGATCTGGCTAAATTTCCGCATGCTCATCATCTGTGGATGTCTTACGGGTTCATCCTTCCCAATTCAGAGTCAAACGAACCATTCACTACGGAAAGTGATCTTTGTGGAGTCCTTATGGTACAGTTTGATGGTGAATTGGGAGAACTGACTTTGGACGATGGCATAATTATCCAATTACTAATGCCAGTCCTGTTGTATGCCGATGAACTGGAAGCCTATGATAGGCTGGGGCCGGATGCACTGATTGAGCGGATCCTGGATTGTACTCATGAGTCGTTTCTTTTGGATTTGCATCGCAGTCATGTTGCACAAGGACTATTAAAGTAATAGAATAAAACTGTTGTGAAAGGAGGTGCGCCAAGTGGTATCGAGTGATAGTGTCATTGCTCCCCATACATCGGCTGAAGCGTATAGTGCTTACCGGACTGTCGCATCGTCAGTTCTTGTAGCCGGTGCGCAGGAGTTGAAACGTAAAGATACTCATTATAAACTGGCCATCGAATTGGATCATGCCGGGCTTTCCTATATCCGGGACGGAGGAGAAGAAATCGCTGTCGGCGCGATGACGACGATGGCAGAAATAGAGAAATCGCCACTGTTGAAGGGCCTGGCAGGAGGGGCCATATGTGCATCTTTGAGAGAGGTACCGGACCGGGAACTGAAACAGAGGGCAACGCTGGGTGGCCTGATTGCTTCCAAACAGCCTTTTTCCATGCTGCTTCCTATTCTCTTGTCCCTGACTGTCGATGTGGTCCTGGAAGACAAAGGGCGTATGGAATTGCGGGATTATCTTTCGTGTCCTCCTATGGGGGAATTAATCACAGAAATCGTGATTGCCCGGGAGTTCGTCTATACCGCGTATATGGCCTACAGAAGTGAGACGGGCCAGCAGCCATATCTGACTGGCGCTGTCACTATGGGAGAAGATCAGTGGCGGATTGTCGTCGGCGGTCGTCCCGGTGCAGCAGCTATTGCAGAAAAGGCTAGTGAGGAATTGTCTGCCAAAGGACTGCAGGCCAGAGAAAATGTGGCTCACATGGTCAGCGAAGAACTGGATTTTGAAAATTTCGGCCCTTGTTCTGAGCAGGAACGCCGGGAGCTGACTATAGATATGATGCGCATATTGATTAAAAAAGCGTGGAAGGGATTCAGCCGTCAGAACAGCCTGACGATGAAATCTGTTAAAAGGTAAGGAATGGAATCAAAAGGTAAGGAGTAGAGAACGTGAAGGGAAGAATAATAACTGGTTTATTGGCCATATGTGTGTTAGCAGGTAGTGGATGGTTTTTGTATGATCACCACGGACATATAGCGGCCGAGGTACAACAGGCTGCTGCCATATCTCACCCCGATGTGGCATTTGTGGGAGATGATTTTACGCTGCCAGCTGTCGATAATGACCTGCCTGTGTATGATCATTATACGGTACAGCAGCGTAAGGACAAAGGTCTTCCTCTGACATACGGTACGACCAGGGATTATTATTATGGGGATCATGTGGCCTATCTGACCTTTGATGATGGGCCGAATAAAGAAAATACGACAAAAATACTGAAAATCCTGAAAGACGAACAGATTCATGCTACGTTTTTTCTGACCGGTAATAATGTAGAACGGTATCCCGACGTCGTGAAGGCTATTTATGAATCGGGCAATGCCATCGGCATCCATTCCTACAGCCATGATTATAAGAAACTGTATGCGTCGCCTAAAGCCTATATGGATGAAGTCAATCAGACGGCCGGTCTGATTTATGATGTCATCCACGTGCGTCCTATTATCAGCCGTGCGCCGGGTGGCACATCGGGACATTTTACCAAGGCGTTCTGGAAGGCTCTCAACCAGGAAGGGTATATCGAAGTAGGCTGGAATGCCCTGACGGGAGATGCCGATGGGACGGGTAAAACAGCTGGAAAAGAAATAGAAAATATTAAGAAGCAGCTGGCATTGCGGCCATATCTCCACAGC
>NZ_ONTA01000127.1:0-5696 GCF_900320625.1 Megasphaera sp. DJF_B143 | reverse complement strand
GGGCACCGGTCCTGCTCGTAGCCGATATCGACCGTGGCGGATCTCTGGCAGCACTGGTTGGTACGCTGGAACTGCTTGAACCGGAGGAACGGGACCTGGTCAAGGGGCTGATTATTAATAAATTCCGGGGAGATATATCCCTGTTTACGCCGGCCGTGGATTTTCTGGAACAAAAGACGGGAAAACCGGTCCTGGGCGTCATACCCTATATAGAGCATTTGGGAATCGATGAGGAAGACTCGGTTTCTCTCGATGACAAACCGCGCGTTCCTCAGACAGGAGATGTACAGATAGCTGTCATCCAGACGCCGAAAATTTCTAATTTCACTGATTTTGACAGCCTGGCGGAAGAACCAGATGCATCGCTGTACTACGTCCGTACAGTAGAGGAGCTGGGACATCCCGATGTCATCATACTGCCGGGTAGTAAGAATACGACCGAAGATTTGCGCTGGCTCCGGGCATCGGGACTGGCCGATTGTTTGTCCTTGCAGGTGAAAAGGGGGACGCCCGTCATTGGCATTTGCGGAGGATATCAGATGTTGGGACAGTCTATTTATGACCCGCATCATACAGAATCAGATTTTTCGGAAGTAGCCGGCCTGGGATTGCTGCCGGTTACGACGACTTTTGCCGACTGGAAACAGACCTATCAGGTACAGGCCCTGTGCCGTCCCTTTTCTTTCATGGGAGAAACACTGCAGGCCGGAAGACTTGGGGGATACGAAATTCACATGGGTCAGACTGACGTGGCGCCCGGTGCTGTCGAACCGTTTGTCGTCTGCCAGCGTTCGGGCAGGGATTGCTCACTTACGGTGGGGACGGCCCGGGAAGATGGTCTTGTCTTTGGTACGTATATTCACGGTCTCTTTGACAATGACCCGTTCCGCCGGGATATGATTAATATCCTGCGCCGTCACAAAGGGCTTGCGCCTCTTCCGGTACAGCGCAATTACCGGGCAGAAAAAGAACGCAGTTATGACCGTCTGGCGGCGGTGACGGCACAGCATCTCGATATGGATGCAATATTACGGATAATGAGAGATAGTGGCTTATGATAACATGTTTGGCAGCATTTATAATCGATACACTGATTGGTGATCCCCGTACGCGTCTCCACCCGGTGGCCCTCATAGGAAAACTCATCGGCTGGCTGGACCATCTCTTTTATTCCAGACAGGCCAGACCGCTTATGCAGATGACGGCCGGCATGGTTGTTGTCCTTCTGGTTCTCCTCGTGGTGTTTAATGTGTTGTACATCCTGTACTGGGGACTCGATATTTTGGGAAACGTCTATGTCACGACAGGCGTAGAAGCACTGCTCCTGAGCTTTACTATCTGTCCACGCAGTCTGGCCAGTGCGGCAGGGGAAATTTATACCTTCCTCGCTCATCATCATCTCGGTGCTGCCCGGGAAAAGGTTGGTTGGATCGTAGGACGCGATACAGACCAGCTCGATGAAGGAGAAATTGTGCGGGCGACGGTAGAAACGGTGGCAGAAAATACGACGGACGGAATTATTTCCCCGCTATTTTTCTATGCCCTTGGCGGTCTGCCCATGGCGCTGCTTTACCGGACCGTCAATACGATGGATTCCATGCTGGGGTATAAGAATGAAAAATATCTCTATTTTGGCCGGGTGGCAGCTCGGTTGGATGATGTATGCAATTTTATTCCGGCGCGGATTACGGGCCTGTTATTTGTCATGGCAGCCTTCCTCCTGCGACTGGATTATAGAAATGCCTGGCGCATGATGCGCCGCGATGCCGCAAAGCATCCCAGTCCCAATGGCGGCTATGCCGAAGCTTCTGTTGCAGGGGCGCTGGATATCCGTCTTGGCGGGTATAATTCCTATTTCGGCAAGATGACCTTCCGGGCCTACATGGGAGATGCGCGACAGCCGCTCAAAGCCCGTCATATCCGCGGGGCAGTGCAACTCATGTATACCGTAACAGTGATGGGAGCAGCCCTTGCCATTTTGTGCTGGGCAGGGAGGGGGCTATGGTGATACGCGTCCGTGTTCCCGGATCCTGTGGGGAACTGGTACAGGGCGTCTGTCATGGGACGCCCTTCCTTCTGACCTGTCCGGTTCCGATTTACAGCACTGCTGTTGTATCTGATGAACCGGGCTTTTTCCGGCTCCCGCCAAAGGCAGCACAAGCCGTGAATCTTACGTTATCATATTTGCACTGTTCGTCCTTTCCCTATCATCTGCAACTTGTTTCGTCCATTCCTCGGGGAAAAGGTATGGCCTCGAGCAGTGCCGATGTAGCAGCAGTGATACAGGCCGTGGCCTGTGCCTGTGGCAGGACACTGAGTGAGCAGGACGTAGGCCATCTGGCGGCTCGTGTAGATCCGACAGACGGTGTTTTTGCCCGGGGACTTTCGCTGATTCAATACCGTCGTGGCAATATCATCCGGTCGTATGGACCGGTCCCGCCCATGAACGTTGCCATACTGGATACGGGTGGCACTGTAGATACGCAGACCTTTCACCACCAGTGGGATAAAACCATGCCGTACCATACAGCTCCGGCTGTGGCTGCGCTCTCCCTTCTTGACAAGGAGCCGACGGAAGAGCAGATTGGAGAGGCGGCGACGATGAGTGCCCTGGCTCATCAGAATATATTGCCAAAACCAGCCCTGCCCCAGCTGATACAGGCTTGCCGGGAAATGGGTGCTTTAGGCGTTAACGCGGCTCACAGCGGTACAGTGTGTGGCGTATTATTTCCTTCTTTCCTGCCTGTTTCTGAAGTGAAGCAGTGCATGACCGAATTGACAGCCCGCTTCCCTGATTATACCTTACTAGATGTGGTGCCCCTTATCAGTGGTACTATGGACATAGAGAAAGAAGAGTGACTGTATGATCCGTCCCTTTGAACACGGAGGAAATATATACCGCCATGCAGGCGGCAGGCCTGTACTGGATTTCAGTGCCAATATCAATCCTTTGGGTCTGGCTGAAGGCGTCCGCAATGCCATATCGTCCCATCTGGACGATGTCATTCACTATCCGGATCCTGATTGCACGGCCCTGCGGGAAGCTCTGTCCCGGTTTTATCATCTCCCTGTGGAAACTATCGTTCCTGGAAATGGGGCAGCGGAACTGCTATACTTGTATTTTCATCATTTCCACTTCCGGCGCGTCTGTATTCCCGTTCCGGCTTTCAGTGAATACGAACGGGCTGCCCGGTCTGCCGGGGCAGAGATTGTATATGCTTATCTGGAAGCAGATAAAGCGTTTCAGCCTGATCTGACTGCTATAGCAAGTCAGGTCAAAGATGCTGATTGCATTGTCCTCGGCAATCCCAATAACCCTACGGGAAATCTCATCAGACGGCAGAAATTGATTTCCTTTCTCGAACGGGCGGTACAACGAGGGCAGTTTGTCATTGTCGATGAATCTTTTCTTGATTTCCTCGACGATGGTCCGGATTTCACTGTGGCAGACTTTGCCAGCCAGTCCGGTCAGGTTTTTGTCATCCATTCACTGACGAAATTTTATGCTCTGCCCGGTCTGCGGCTGGGGTTCGGCATCGCACCCGAAGCAGTTATACAGGGATTAATGGAGCAGACGGATGTGTGGCACGTCAATACGTTGGCTCAGACTGCCGGTATAGAAGCCCTTGCAGAAACGGCATATCAAAAAGCATCACGGACACTGGTAAGAGAAGAAAGAGACTGGATGAGCCGGATGTTGTCCTGTATTCCCGGAGTGACAATATGTCAGCCGTCGGTCAATTTCATTTTATGCCATATCAGACAGACGGGCCTGACAGCGACGGTACTGGCCGGACACATGCAGGAGCAGGGCATCCTCATCCGTGACTGCAGCAACTATCCGGGGCTGGATTCCTACTACATCCGCCTGGCTGTC
This sequence comes from Megasphaera sp. DJF_B143, assembly GCF_900320625.1. NCBI lineage: Bacteria > Bacillati > Bacillota > Negativicutes > Veillonellales > Veillonellaceae > Megasphaera > Megasphaera sp. DJF_B143. Next base: position 1,819 of record NZ_ONTA01000127.1, on the reverse strand, counting down.
CGCAGCAGGGAAGAGAATGAGTATGTCGTAGAGACAATAAAAGCATGCTTAAAAAATAAAAGTTAATTATTTTAAGAATAACAATAAGAAATCTGTCAATATTATCATATTAACATATCGTTTCAGACATTATAAAGGAAAAATTTCACATTTAAATTAAATGAAGATTAAAGCAAAGTTAAAATAAGGTTAAATATGCAAATTTGCTACTTATAAGGGTAGATAACTTTAAAAATTTATGGTAGAATGAGACAAACAATAAATGAAGCAGAGCTTCTGGTATGTTGTTATTATTCTATATTATCTGTTCTTATAAGTAAGGAGGTTTGACGTATGGGAGGAAAAAAGGGCAATAGAACGATTGCAATTGGCTTAATGTTATTCGCCTTATGGTTTGGTGCCGGTAACCTTATTTTCCCTGCATCCATGGGTCAGGCAGCAGGTACGAACGTCTGGTACGCTGTTGCTGGTTTTGTTATTACCGGTGTAGGCTTGCCGCTTTTGGGTGTACTGGCTATGGGTTATTCGGGCTGCAGCAACCTGCAGGAATTGATGAATCGTGTAGATAAAAGATATGCTATTTTCTTCACGGTCATTTCCTATCTGGCTATTGGTCCTGCCTTTGCTATCCCCAGAACGGGGACGGTTTCCTATGAAATTGCCGTCCGCCCGCTTCTCGATGGCGGCGGTTCCCAGCCAATCATGTGGGCATTCCTGGTGTTATTCTTTGTATTTTCCTGGTGGCTTTCCATCAACCCAGCTAAACTGGTTGACCGCATCGGCAAGGTCCTGACACCGGCTCTGCTGCTCACCATTCTGGCTCTGATTGTAAAATCCCTGATTACGCCTATGGGCGTTCCCCAGCCGCCACTGCCGGCTTATGCTACGGCAACTACTGCACTGGCACAGGGTGCTATCGATGGTTACAATACGCTGGATGCCATCGCAGCCTTCGTATTTGCCATCCTGGTCATCGAATTCGTCAAAGAAGACGGTGCTACGACGAAAGAAGAAATTACCCATGAAGTATTCAAAGCCGGCGGCCTGGCCGTATCGCTGCTCGCTTTCGTCTACGTCTTCGTCGCCTATCTCGGTGCCCAGTCCGTACAGGCCATTTCCATGCAGGAAACAGGCGCTCCTGTTCTTTCTATGAGTGCTCAGATTCTCTTCGGCTATGGCGGCGCTCTGCTGCTGGCAGTCATCGTACTCCTGGCATGTCTTTCCACTTCAATCGGTCTGATTACGTCTTGTGCAGCGTACTTCCATCAGCTCATCGGCAAGACGAGCTATAAGAATTACGTTACCATTTTTACCATTGCGTCCTTTGCAGTTGCAACTGCCGGCCTGAAGACCATCATCGTCGCCGCTATCCCGGTCCTGATGTTCGTTTATCCGCTGGTCGTTGCCAACATTATCCTTACCTTTACCCATAATCTGTTTGGCGGCCGCCGCTGTGTATGGGTCTGCTCGACAGCCTTCACCTTCGTACCGGCTCTCGTAACGGGGCTGCAGACGGCTAAGATTTCGCTAGGTCCTGTCGATGCTATCTTCCAGGGACTGCCTCTCCATTCCCTCGGTATGGACTGGATCCCGTTCCTGGCTGCCGGATTCATCGTCGGTCTGATTTATAAGGCTGTCGTTCCCGATAAAAAGGCTGAAACAGAAGAAGCGTAAAACCGCAAATAGGATGTAATGTAAGAAAACCGGAGCTGTCCTGATGAGGCGGCCCCGGTTTTCTAATTATTTTTTTGTGGAAAATTCATATCAACTATGCTATAGTAGTATTATAAAACACAACGAAAAACGTTTGTTTACCCTG
>NZ_ONTA01000130.1:0-6084 GCF_900320625.1 Megasphaera sp. DJF_B143 | reverse complement strand
GTTTCCTATGGCCGTACGTTCCGGGAAATCGCCATCGTCCGCTGCATCTGGACAACACTGGCCTGCTGGCTGGCCTTCGCCATATTAGGTAATTACGGCATGCATCAGGAATTGACAGGCGTTCTGTCATTATCACAGTTAGTCATCGATAGCGGTAATAATGCTGCTGTTCTGGCCGTCCTTAAGACGCTGCCGCTTTCATCACTGGCAATCGTCGTCTACATGGCAGTCGTCTTTATCACCCTGGCCTGTGGAGCCACTGCCGCTTCTACGGTCGTTGCGACACTGACTTCTAAAAACTTGAAAAATGATGAAGAACCGGCCAGCTGGTACAAAGTTTTCTGGGCATTTCTCGTACTGCTCCTGCCTGTCGGCATCCTGTTTCTGGAACACATGGTGCCAGGACTCAACGTCCTCACGACCATCCAGTCTGTTACGACCATTATGGCTATACCCCTTTCTGCCGTCATCGTCCTTCTCCTGGTCACATTTTACAAAACCCTGCGAAAAGACATCCGAAAAAAAGAATTATATGTCGATGACGTCAATAAAGATAAGTGGAATGCTGTATAGCTAACCATTCCGATATGATCAGATGAAACTAAAAAAAACAGGGCCATCGCATGATAGTTATTATGACTCATGTGATGGCCCTGTTTTCGTCCTTATTTATAAAGTCTTAGTCTTTACCTTCCTGTTTGGCGGCAATGATTTTGGCTGCCCGGTCCACAATAATTTCAGCCAGAGCAAATTTGCTCATCTTTTCCAGTTTTTCGACACGGCCGTCTGCATAGAGCAGCGTGCCGATATTGGTCGTCCCCTGGAATCCGGCACCTTTGGCACTGACATCGTTGGCGACGAGCATATCGAGATTTTTCTTCTTCAGTTTCGCTGTTCCATATTCGATGACATTGGTCGTTTCCGCCGCAAAGCCAATGAGTACCTGGTGTGTTTTGCGCTGTCCCAGTCCATAAAGGATATCGGGGTTCTTTTCCAGTTTCAGATTGAGCACGTCATCATTTTTCTTGATTTTGTTCTTAGCCGGAGCTGCCGACCGGTAATCGGCAACAGCCGCAGCCTTGATGACCAGGTCACAATCATCATAATAGGCATCGACGGCCGCCTTCATATCCCGTGTACTGCCTACGTCGATGCGGCGGCTGACACCCGGCGGTGTTTCCAGATGGTCATTGGACCCTGCGATAAGAGTCACATCGGCACCAGCCAGCACGGCTGCTTTTGCCAGGGCAAAACCCATGCGGCCGCTGGAGTGATTTCCAATAAACCGTACCGGATCAATCGGTTCCCGTGTCCCGCCAGCCGTGACGATGACTTTTTTCCCTGCCAGGGTATTCGTGCGGCAAACAGTCAGTTCAATGCGGTCCACAATTTCTTCCGGTTCGGGCAGACGGCCAATGCCGATGATTCCACAGGCGAGATGCCCGCTGGCCGGTTCCATGATTTCATATCCGAAACGTTTCAGCCGGGCCATATTATCCTGTACGACCGGGTTCAGGTACATGTTACTGTTCATGGCCGGCACAAAGAGTACGGGAGCCTTAGTCGCCATGATGGTTGTCGATAACATGTCATCAGCTATGCCGCAAGCCACCTTGCCAAGAATATTGGCCGTCGCCGGGGCAATGACAAAGATATCAGCCCAACGGGCTAAGGCAATATGTTCCACATTAAATTCCGGCGTATCGCCAAACATTGATACTGCTACCGGATTGCCACTGATTTCCCGCATGGTCAGCGGAGTAATCAGTTTTGTAGCATGTTCCGTCATAATGCATTTGACTTCAGCACCGCGCTGACGCAGGAGGCTGGCGATATGGGCTGCCTTGAAGGCTGCAATACCGCCACAGATGCCCAGTACGACGCGTTTATTTTCCAACAGCATAGGATGCCTCCTTATTTGATGCCGGCCTTGGGAGCTTCATATGTAATCTTGCCCTGATCGATTTCTTCCATGGCGATAGATACTACTTTGGTCGTATCTACATCGACGAGCGGCTTATCGCCATCGGTAAGCTGACGGGCCCGTTTGGCTGCCAGTGTAACCAGCGTGTATTTGCTGTCTACCCGTTTCATCAAAGATTCCAGTGTCGGTTTAATTAACATGATGCATCTCTCCTATTTCTTGTATAAATCTCTAATAGCAGCAATTTTACAGGTATTGCGTGATGTCTTCATTTCTTCTGCCGTAAGGATGGCTGCCGCTTCATCTATGGACGAATCCAGATTGTCATTGACAATCAGATAGTCATACTGCTCTATCCATTGCAATTCGTCGCTTGCCTTCGAAAGACGGCCGGCAATGACTTCTTCTGTATCGGTCTTCCGGTCGCGCAGACGGCGGGCCAGTACATCCATACTCGGCGGCACGATATAAATGAATACCCCCTGAGGATACTTCTTCTTGACCTGCATGGCCCCCTGGATATCAATTTCCAGCATGACATGCTTTCCTTCCTTCAGCATGCGGAACACATAGTCCTTCGGCGTACCATAGTAGTGGTCGTAGACTTTGGCATGTTCGAGGAATGCATCCTGTGCCAGCAGCTCTTCAAAATGGGCATTATCGGAAAAGAAATAATTGATGCCATCCTGTTCGCCCGGACGGGGACTACGGGTCGTCATAGAAATAGAATAATTCATATTCGGGAACCGTTTGCGCAGGGCATCACAGATGGTGCCTTTACCGGCACCAGAAGGGCCCGAAACGACAACGAGCAAGCCCGGATCTTTCATGTTCATTACTTCCTTTCTCATTCTTCAGGCTCTGTGTCATCAGCCTCGTCTTCGCCAACGTGGAGTATGCGGTGGGAAATCGTTTCCGGCTGCAATGCCGACAGTATGACCTGTCCATTGTCCATCATCAGGACAGACCGGGTCTTACGGCCAAAGGTAGCGTCAATCAGGGAATTGCCTTCCCTCGCTTCCTGCACCAGCCGTTTTATCGGCGCCGATTCGGGGCTGATAATTGCCACGACCTTATTTCCCATCACCATGTTGCCAAAGCCTATATTCAGTAAATTGAAGTTCATCTCGTCTCCATCATTCAATATTCTGTACTTGTTCTCGTATCTTTTCAATTTCATTTTTCAAACGCAGTACCTGTTCCGTTACCTGAAGATCCTGCGCCTTGGAACCGATGGTATTGGTTTCCCTGTTCATTTCCTGAATCAGGAAATCGAGCTTTCGTCCCGTATCACCATGGGCCTCGAGAAGTCCTCTTAATTGTAACACATGACTGCGGAAACGGACAACTTCTTCTGTAAAATCCACTTTATCCGCATACACAGCCACTTCCTGCAACAGTCGGTCCTGTTCCGGCTGTGCCTGCAGCTTTTCCAGGATAGCCGTCATCTTTTTCTGCAGCCGTTCTTCATACTGCTGAATAATCAGAGGCCTGCGTTCTGCAATGGATTCGATGATATCTGACATCGTATCGGCCCGTCGGAGAAGATCGACCTGTATGTTGGCTCCTTCCTGTTCCCGCATGGTCATCATCCCCTGCAGGGACCGGGCCAGGCTCTGCTGGAATACGGGGCGGCAGGCATCGGCATCAATCACAGGAGGTTCCTGGCTGAACCAGTCCGTATTGAGAGATATGATATCGGAAAGCGTGACAGGCGCTCCGTCAAAGAGTTTGTTCTTGGCAGCGGCCAGGGCATCCCGGCAGGCTGTCAGTGACGCATAATCAATTTGTATCCGCGGCGTTTCCGGTGCCAGATCCTGGACGGTTACAAAAACGTCCACCTTGCCACGGTGCAGTTGTTCCTTGATCCCGTTGCGAATCGTGTCTTCCAATGCCAGATACGCATGGGGCATCCGTATATTCAACTCCAGGAACCGTTGATTCACTGACCTCATTTCAATCGTAACGGATATCCGCCCATCACTGGCCGTACCAGTGCCAAATCCGGTCATACTACGCAATATTCACGACCTCCTTCAAATATCCTGTTCAAAGCTTCATTATAATCTATTTTTCATCATTTTTCCAGATTACAACAGGACTCCGTTGCCGGATACGTCCTGTTTTTGTATCAGCCTGCTCCAGGCATCAGAAATGGCTGCAAATTCATCCAGTGAAAACGTTTCTCCCCGGCGGCTGCCATCGATTCCGCTGTCTGCAAGAATCTGCTGTATATCCTCCTTGCGTATGCCCGCACTCTTAAGCGTATTGGAAAAGGTCTTGCGGCGCTGGGAAAAAGCGGCTTTGACGACCTGGAAAAAACGTTTTTCTTCCAACACTGCCACTGGTGGCTGTTTGCGCACGTCCATGGCAACGACAGCCGACGTGACTTCCGGTGCCGGCATAAACGCCCTGGGCGGGATTTCAAAGAGGATTTCCGGTTCCGTATAATACTGGACAGATACGGAAAGAGCGCCGTAGATTTTGCTTCCCGGCCGGGCTGTCATCCGTTCGGCTACTTCTTTTTGTACCATGACGACAATCCGTTCAATAGGCAGTTTCTGTTCCAATAATTTCATGATAATCGGTGTCGTAATATAGTATGGCAGATTAGCGCAGACTGTAAAGGGCTGATGACCCATCGTTTCTTCTATATCGATTTTCATGATATCCCCATGGACAATGCGGACATTGGGATAATGCTCCAGCGTTTTATCCAGAACCGGCAGAAGGCGCGTGTCGAGTTCAACAGCCGTGACAGCCGCTCCCGTTTCGGCCAGAGCCTGAGTCAGCGTACCGATGCCGGGACCGATTTCCAATACCGGACTGCCCGGTTCTAATCGGGCTGCATCAGCAATATCGGCGACGACACTGTGACGGATGAGAAAATTCTGCCCCAGTTTTTTACTCATGTGGAGGCCGAACCGCTTGACAATATAATGGACGACTTCCGGTTTAGCTAAATCAACGTCTTTCATGTTCTGTCTCCTCTTCTATCTGCTGCAGGGCATCGAGCCATTCTTCCCGGCTGACGCCATAGTGATTCAGACGACGTAAAAACTGCTTGGCATTGCCGTATCCGATTCCCAGGACAGCTCCGACGGCCGCCCGGCGTTCCGCTGCATCGGGTCTCCCATTAAGGCCGGCTGCCATGATATCGGCCATGCTGAAGATATCCTCCGGAGTAAAGGTGGCACACCGTGTCTTGGAAAGGGCCAGCCGGATGGCTTCGGGAGAGGCCTGTTCCACTCCCAGGTCATCATTGGCAATGGCATCCTTCCGCGGTATAAACGCATGTTTGGCCTTGGGGAACCGCTTGCTCAGGAACCGGCGGATCCGTTCGCCCGCCTGGTCCGGATCGGTCAGGATGATGATGCCCCGCTTTTTGTACGCACAGGCTATCTGCCGCAGCGTATCGGGGCGCAGGGAAAATCCATCGGTGGTAATCATGTCGGCATCAATATGACTGGCGCGGATGCGTGCGACATCACTGAGGCCTTCGACGATGAGAACTTCTTTTATCATAGTCCCGCTCCTCATTTATTTTCCAGAATGTACCGGGCAGCGCTCAGGACAGCCAGCACATTGTGTTCAAATACGATTCCCCCCTGCAGGTAAATCATGTAAGGTTCGCGGATGGGGCCGTCTGCAGACAGTTCGATAGACGAACCTTGTACGAAATCGCCTGCTGCCATGATGATTTTGTCCGCATATCCGGGCATATCGTCCGGAATCGGGGTGACGTGGGCATCGACCGGTGAAAACGTCTGGATACCCTGGGCAAAAAGGCACATGTTTTTTTCGTTTTCCAGATAAATCGTCTGGATCAGGTCGGACCGGGGTTCATCAAAAGCCGGTGATACGTGAAAACCGATACGGTCAAAGACAGCTGCCGCAAAGACAGCGCCTTTGATAGCCTGGGCCGTCACATGGGGAGCCATAAAGAAGCCCTGGAAAAATAAACGGTATCCATAGGCATAGGAGCCGAGTTCTCCTCCCAGACCAGGGGCGGTCAGGTAATCGGCTGCCGCATCGACCAGGTCTGCCCGGCCGGCAATATATCCGCCCGTCGGGGCTATACCGCCGCCCGGGTTCTTGATAAGCGAACCGGCCATGATATCGGCACCTGCTTCGATGGGTTCTTCTTCAGCGGCAAATTC
>NZ_ONTA01000126.1:0-4108 GCF_900320625.1 Megasphaera sp. DJF_B143 | reverse complement strand
GTGAACGGGAACAGACGCTGAATCAGCTCCTTACGGAAATGGACGGCTTTGATGCCGATGACAGTGTCGTCATTCTGGCGGCTACCAACCGTCCGGAATCACTGGACCCGGCACTATTGCGCCCGGGCCGGTTTGACCGCCGCGTTCCTGTCGAATTGCCAGATCTTCAGGGGCGCGAAGCCATCCTCAAGGCCCATGCACGCAAGGTTAGTCTGGGGCCGGACGTCGATTTCCACACCATTGCCCGTATGGCTGCCGGCGCTTCCGGGGCAGAACTGGCTAACATTGTCAATGAAGCAGCTCTGCGTGCTGTCCGGGACCACCGGGATGCCGTTTGCCAGGCTGATCTGGAAGAAAGTATCGAAGTCGTCATCGCCGGCTATCAGAAGAAGAATGCGATTTTGTCGGATGAAGAAAAGCGGACTGTGGCCTATCATGAAATCGGACATGCCCTGGTAGCTGCTCTTCAGAGCCATTCGGCACCGGTACAGAAAATCACCATCATTCCCCGTACGTCCGGGGCTCTGGGCTATACCATGCAGGTGGATCAGCAGGATAAATATATTCTTTCCAAAGAAGAACTGGAAAATAAGATAGCTACCTTTACCGGTGGCCGCGCTGCGGAAGAAGTCGTATTCGGCCGGGTGACGACCGGCGCTTCCAATGACATCGAACAGGCGACGAAGCTGGCCCGGGCCATGATTACCCGATATGGTATGAGTGATGAGTTTGATATGGTCGCTATGGAAACGGTGACTAATAAGTATCTGGGTGGCGATACGTCTCTGGCCTGCGCACCGGAAACGCAGAAGTACATCGATGCCAAAGTCGTGTCACTCGTCAAGGAACAGCATAACAAAGCCAGAAAAATTCTTTCCGATAACCGCCCCCTTCTGGATGAGCTGGCAAAGTTCCTGTATGAAAAAGAAACGATTACAGGGAAGGAATTTATGGCTATTTTGCGTAAATACTATAAACAGGATGAAGTCAAAGATGCTCCGGAACTGCCGGAAGATTAAATAAGAGAGGCGGAGATAGGATGAAAAACGGCAAGTATGGCAGACGAAACGGAAACATATGGAAAAAGGCAGCCGTCCTGATGAGCCTGGCCTTGTGTCTGGGTGCTGGAAGTGTGCTGCCGGTACAAGCGTATTTCAAGAGCCCGCTGGCCGCCGATTCCCGTTACCGGCCTGTAAATTTCGGCATGGGATACGAAGTATATGTTGATTTGTCGCGTCTGGAAACGATACCGGGACAAGGAGGAGACTGGGTATTTAAAGTCCCTATGTTCAATTCTAAAGAAGATTCTGGACAAATAGAAGGGACGTATACGATTACCTATAAGATAGACCGGAGCAGAGAGGCCTGGGTCTATGATGAAGGGACGCATTCCTGGCAGGCTGTTCCCATGAGCAAACGGATACAGCACAGCCAGATGGCAGATTATGTGGCGGTTAATCTCTGCTATAAAGCAAAAACCGGCAAGTATCTCTATGATGCCGGCCAGTACGCACAAGCCATGGAACGGTATTATCGCGGACCGGCGGTGATGCCGGCTGTGGGAGATGTACCGTGAGGCGTTTTCGTATTTATGGTCTGCTGGCCGTGGTACTGATATCCCTGCTGACAAGTGTCATTGTGGTGCCAGTCTGTGCATACGGTTTGCCTGTCGTCAAAGGACGCCCTCTTCGGCCCGGTGATACGATAGGCATCGTTGCGCCGGCGACACATAGCGAAGATATCGCACTGGCTCCCCATCTGGAAGCACTCCATGCCATGGGGTATAAAACGTGCCTGGCTCCGTCGGCACTGCACCGGTATGGCTATTTTGCCGGTACCGATTCGGAGCGGGCCTTTGATATCAATGAATTTTTCCGCGACGATCGCATCGATGCTATTCTCTGCCTCAATGGCGGATATGGTAGTTCCCGTATTCTGGACCAGCTTGATTATGCCATGATTGCGGCCCATCCCAAGTTGCTGATCGGATTTAGTGATATTACGGCCCTTGAGGCAGCGCTTTATGAGAAAAGCCGTCTCGTGACGCTCAATGGCCCGCTGCTCATCACTCTTCCGGGCAGTCCCTATTCCTCTCAGCAGTTTGAAAAGGCCGTGACCACCTCGGTGCCGCTGGGAGCTGTGACCATGCCGGCCGGCAGAGTCTTACAGACCGTGCTGCCGGGGAAAGCCTCCGGCAGGCTTATAGGTGGCAACCTTTCCGTTGTTGCCTCCCTTGCCGGTACACCGTATGAATTAAAAGGAAAAGGCTGTATTCTGGTTCTGGAAGATGTGGGAGAAGAATCATACCGCATCGATCGGATGCTGAATCAGCTCTGGCAAAATGGGCTGCTACAGCAGGTGGAAGGAATTGTCTATGGCGATTTTACAGACTGTGGCCACGATTCCGGTGATTTTACGACCGATGAAGTGCTGGACTATTATGCAAAGAAAGCCGGAAAGCCTGCTGCCCGGGGATTACCCTTTGGTCACGGGGCGGATAAGGCCTGCATTCCTATAGGCGCAGACAGCGAACTGGATGCCCGGTCCGATGGAACGGCTCAGCTGATTATCAAAGAAGCTCATACGACACAAAAAAACGCATCGAAATGATGAGATGCGTTTTTTTGTGTGTCCGGTCCCGGTTATGGCCGAATCAGGGCTTTTTTTGTTGTCCCGTATTTGTTAAAATAATCTATTATAGTTGTATATGAAAGATGCAGAAAGGAGTGCGCTATGGCACAGGAAGAACGGGTGCATATGGGACTGAGCGTAAAGGCAATGATTTTTCATGCCGGCCGCCTGCTCGTGCTGCAGAAAAATGATTCGGAAGGGTTGCATCACTGGGAATTTCCCGGCGGAGGACTGAGGCGCGATGAGGACTTTGCTATGGCTGTACGCCGGGAGGTCATGGAAGAAACCGGGCTTTCTATTCAGATTCTGGCGACAGCAGGAACATGGAGTTATCAGAAAAAAGACGGCCAGTTTCTGAACGGCGTTATTTTTACGGCTGTGACAGATAAGGAGGACGTACGCCTTTCTCACGAACACTGTGATTACCGCTGGGTGACGCCGGAAGAATTCCGTACGTGTGAACTTCACGGATCACTGAGACGGTCGCTGGACCGGATGCAGGAGGCAGACTATGAGCGGCAGGATTTCCTGCTCCAGCCGTTCCTGCGTCTTCATGGAGTGATTGGACATGAATAAAGAAGCGCAGAAGAGAACTCCTTTTGCCGATGCGTTAGAGGAATATTGCCAGCAGCAGATGGTGCCATTTCATACGCCGGGGCATAAATTGGGGACTGGAGCCCCTTGCAGGGAACAGGCCCTTTTTGGAACAGCGCTGCGGCAGGATTTGGGCCTTATGTACGCTCTGGATGACTTATTTCAGCCGGAAGGCCCGCTCCGGGAGGCGATGGAACTGGCGGCAGATGCCTATGGTGCCGGACGGACTTTCTTTTCCGTCAATGGGACGACGGCCTGTATTGAAGCGATGATTCTGGCTGTCTGCGGGCCCGGTGATACCGTGCTTATTCCAAGAGAAGCCCACCGCAGCGTCCTGAGCGGCCTGATTCTGAGCGGGGCCATGCCAGCGTATATGGAAAGCCGCTATGCCGGCAGGGAAGAAGTTTCACTCGGCCCTGACCCGGCCAGTCTGCAGGCGGCCATTGCGGCTCATGGGGAGGCAAAAGCTGTACTTTTCACCTATCCGACCTACGACGGTCTGGCCGGACGGTTGGCAGAGATGGTACAGATTGCCCACCAGCACGGACTGATTGTACTGGTTGATGAGGCTCACGGGGCGCATCTGGCTTTTCATGAAGACCTGCCGGCAGATGCCCTGGCCTGTGGTGCCGATTGTGTGGCTCAGAGCACGCATAAACTGACGGGATCGCTGACACAGACGTCTATGCTTCACTGCCGCAAGGGGTTCCCGTATACAGAACGGGTAGCGGCAGCTATGGCGCTTGTCCAGTCTACGAGTCCCCATTACTGGTTTCTGGCATCGCTGGATCTGGCGCGGCAGCAAATGGCACTGGAAGGAAGAGCACTGGAAGAGAAGGCACTTTTTCTGGCCCGACAGGCCCGCAAGCAGCTCAATGCCCTG
>NZ_ONTA01000179.1:0-3640 GCF_900320625.1 Megasphaera sp. DJF_B143 | reverse complement strand
GGTCCTTGCCGCTCATGGCATAGTAGAAGGTATTCATGCTCGGCTGGCTCGTACCACCGGCAAAGGCCGAATAGGCCGCATCGACGATATCAACGCCGGCGTCGGCAGCCCGGCAGAGGGTCGTCACGGCATTGCCCGAGCCATCGTGGGTATGGAGATGGATAGGCAGATCGACGGCATCTTTGAGAGCCGAAACGAGCTGGTATGCCGCTTCCGGTTTCAGCAGCCCTGCCATATCCTTAATGGCGATGATGTTGGCGCCGGCATTCTGCAATTCTTTTGCCATGCGGACATAGTAGTCGAGATTATATTTCGGACGGGACGGATCGAGGATATCGCCAGTGTAGCAGAGGGCGACTTCGGCAATCTTGCCCGTTTCGCGGACGGCCTGTACCGTTTCATACATATTATCCAGACTGTTCAGGCTGTCGAAAATACGGAATACGTCGATGCCGTTCTTGGCAGACAGCTGTACGAAATTCTTGACTACATTGTCAGGATAGCTCGTATAACCTACGGCATTGGCGCCGCGGATGAGCATCTGCAGCAGGATATTCGGCGCCTTTTTGCGCATCTGGCGCAGGCGGTCCCAGGGATCTTCATAAAGGAAGCGGTAGGCCACGTCGAAGGTAGCGCCGCCCCAGCATTCATAGGAGAAGAAGCCCGGCAGCTTTTTGGAAGCCGTTTCCAGCACGCGGAGCATATCGATAGAGCGTACCCGCGTCGCCATCAGGGACTGATGGGCATCACGCATGGTCGTATCGGTAATGAGGACTTTTTTCTGGTCGAGGATCCACTGGGAGAATTTTTCCGGTCCCATGGAATCAAAAATCTGTTTCGTCCCGTCGGGATACGGGCCTTCCACCGGCTGCGGCAGTTCGAGCCGTTCAAATTCCGGTTTTTCCTGCGGTCCCGCATTGGTGTAGCCATTAATCGTCGTATCGCCGATGTATTTCAACAGCTTCGTGCCACGGTCATGAACGACAGGCAGATTGAACAGTTCCGGATGTTCGTCAATAAAGTTGACGTTGTAATCGCCTTTGACAAAGGACGGCTGTTTCAAGACGTTGATGAGGAAACCGATATTGGTCTTGACGCCGCGGATACGGAATTCACCGAGGACGCGGAGCATCTTCTGTACAGCCTGGGCGTGGTTCAGGCCATAGGTCGTCGCCTTGACCAGCAGCGAGTCATAGTACGGCGTAATGATGGCCCCGGCAAAGGCATTGCCGCTGTCGAGGCGGACGCCGAAACCGCCGCCGCTGCGGTATACGATGATCTTGCCCGAATCAGGCATGAAATTGTTGGTCGGATCTTCGGTAGTGATACGGCACTGGATGGCATTGCCGCGGCATTCGATGTCGTCCTGAGACTTGATGCCGATTTCATCGCTGTCGAGGGCATAGCCTTCGGCCACTTTGATCTGCGTCTGGACAATATCGATACCCGTAATCATTTCCGTGACCGTATGTTCAACCTGGACACGGGGATTGACTTCGATGAAGTAGAACTTGCCATCAGGTGTTACCAGAAATTCTACCGTCCCGGCGTTGACATAATGGACATTGCGCATAAGTTTGAGAGCGGCATTGCAGATATCCTGACGCAGCTGCTGCGGCAGAGCAAAAGCCGGCGCGATTTCAACGACTTTCTGGTGACGGCGCTGGATGGAGCAGTCCCGTTCGTAGAGATGGACGACATTGCCGTGTTCGTCACCCATGATCTGTACTTCCACGTGTTTTGGGTTGACAATACACTTTTCCAGATAAATTTCATCACTGCCAAAGGCGAGTTTGGCTTCGGATTTGGCACGATCATAGGCATCGCGCAGATCGGCCATGCGGTCTACCATGCGCATGCCGCGGCCACCGCCGCCATTGACGGCTTTCAGCATGATCGGGAAGCCTACGTCTTTGGCAAATTTTTCTACTTCCGCATAATTCATGACCGGGCCGTCACTGCCGGGGATGTACTGGATACCGGCTTTTTTAGCCTGGATACGGGCGTTGATCTTATCGCCGAACATGATGAGGTGTTCGACTTTCGGCCCGATGAAGATGATGCCTTCTTCCTGGCAGCGTTTGGCCAGATCGGCATTTTCCGACAAGAAGCCGTAGCCCGGATGGATAGCATCGACATCGTGTTCATGGGCAATGCGGATTATATCTTCAATATCTAAATATGCATCAACCGGTTTCTTCCCCTGGCCTACCAGATAGGATTCATCTGCACGGAAGCGGTGCAGGGAAAGCGAATCTTCCTTGGAGTAAATCGCCACGGTACGGATTCCCAGCTCGTTGCAGGCCCGGAATACGCGGATAGCGATTTCACCACGGTTGGCCACTAAAACCGAACGAATTTTTTTCATGAATAGTCCCTCCTGTTATATTGGATGGCAGCGTCTGCCTTTTTTATCTCCCCATAAGCAATTCACTGCAACTTTAATTATAACAAATGCCCGCAACTTTACAAGAGAAAGGCCGGTGCTAAACAATATAAATACTGTATACAAGACAGCAGCTTTTATGGCACGTAGTTACGGCTCCCCAGACGCCCCTTGTCCAGCCATTTCATGACCAGGATACTGCCTTCGTATAGGATCAGTACCGGCAGGGCAATCATCATCTGGGTAAAGGCGTCTCCCGTAGGCGAAATAACCGCGGCAAAGATAAAATCAAGGACGATGAAAGCTTTGCGTTTCCGCCGCAGCCCCTGGGGCGTGACCAGTCCGAGGCGGGACAGGACCAGCAGGACCAGGGGCAGTTCGAAAGCCAGTCCGAACGGCACCGTAAAAGACATAAAAAACGAGAGGTAAGCCGACAGGGAAAACATGGGCTGCAGGGAAGAACTGGCGAAATCCATAAAAAAGCGCATAGCCGGCGGCAATACGAGGGCATACGAAAAGGCCAGCCCACTGTAGAAAAGGATTACCGCAGCCGGTACTAACAGAAAGACACCCCGTCGTTCCTTTCCCGTAAGAGCCGGCCGGACGAAGCGCCACAGCTGATACGCCCACACGGGCACGGTAACCAGGAATCCCGTACAAACCGCCACCTGCAGATATGAAAAAAACACTTCCGCCGGCTGCATGAAATATAATTTCCCTGCGGGAGCTGAAATAAAGGCAATGATATCTTCTATATACGCATAGGAAGCGCCACTTGCCAGTGCCAGGGCTGCCAGGCAGTATATAAGGCGACGCCGGAATTCTGCCAGATGGCCCGTAAGCGGCAGTACCGCCTCATCGGTCTTTTCCCTGGGTTCCATCTTTTGTATCCTCCTCCGCCCCTTCCATCACATCCGACGCCGCCTTGCGGAATTCCCGTAATCCCCGTCCCAGGGCCCGTCCGATTTCCGGCAGCTTTTTCGGGCCGAATACGACCAGGGCTACGATACAGATGACCAGAGCTTCACTAAACCCTACGTTAAACATGCTTCTTTTTCCTTTCTCTTTACAGATATGTATATAAAAAAGCTCCTGCCTGAGCAGGAGTCTTTTTTATACGTAATGAATCCGGTCAGGATCGAAACGATCCTCTTTCGCCCGTTCTTACACCGTATCGGCAGCATAGCCAACAGGAATGACCGCAAAGGCCGTAAGACCTTTCGGGATGCCGATAGCCCGGCGCACATTCAATTC
>NZ_ONTA01000125.1:0-6458 GCF_900320625.1 Megasphaera sp. DJF_B143 | reverse complement strand
CTTCCGCCTATTTCCGATGTCTGCTATAAAGAAAGCAAACAGTATCCGGAAGTCATTCATATTCCCGAAGATACGGAAGATGAGGAAGATGCGCTGCCCTATACGAAGCTGGATACAAAAGCACTGGTATATGCCCCCATATGTTATCTCCATCTCACTGGTGATATACGGGAAATCGGAGAATGGTGTTTTATGAAATCCACCCTTCTTCAGTTCAAAGCGGAAGAAGGTCTGGAAACGATAGGGGCCCATGCTTTTGAAGGACTGCATTTTCTGGACCGGGTAGAACTTCCTGCCTCCCTTTCCCATGTGGGCGACGGTGCCTTTGCCCATTGCCGCGACCTTCATTTCATCGAACTGTTACAGATGGACTGCCATATAGGAGAAGACGTATTTGCCGGAACGGACATCACGGTCTGCTGCCTGCCAGGGAGTATCTGGGAAGCGTACTGCCAGAAACATGCCATCCCCTATTTCCTGAAAGGGGAAGATTCCCCCGTACGCCAAGAACTGAAAGAACGGCAAAACCTAGACGACAAACGCGCCTGGAAACACTATGATATTTATAAAGAATCAAAAACCTACACGTTATATAGCTATCGGTCGGATTTCCGGGACACAGTACATACTATCAGTAATGACATGGGCATCCCGATTCTTCCGGGAGGAGGAATCAATCCGAAAGACAATAAACGGATTTACGTCGTGAAAAGCCAGGCAGAGAAAAACGGCGACTATGACAGGGAAGCCATCGTCGCCGCCATCAGACGCCGTCCGGAAAAGCCTGCCTACCAATCGGAAGACGGCATGAGGGATATCATCATCCACCCATGGACTATGTCTTTCCAAAAATGTATCGGCGAAGACGCATATATGAATTCCTCCCTGATCTACGTCTACGGCGGAACGAACATTTCCTATATCGGAGAAAATGCTTTTGCCGGTTCCAAAATCGTTGCATTTTATGCAACTAAGGTGAAAGGCATCTGGGCCCGCGCCTTCAAAGGATGCAGTGAACTTTCCTACGTAGAAGTAGGCGACTGCCTGGACTCGCTGGAAGACGAAGCCTTCGCTGACTGCCCGAACCTCAAAACGATTAAATTCACGGGTATCAATCATATAGGAAAAGACGTATTCAAAAACACCCCCGTCACCGTAATCTGCAGAAGAGGCTCTCACGTCTATGAATACTGCATGGAAAACGGAATTGATGTGGATACATACAGTTTTGATTCAGACTGGTAACGTACAGCTAATACACACTCACCCCTAAGAGCACATCTGTTCCGGATAAAAAAAGCAACCACCGCCCAACGCGATGGTTGCTTTTTTATTGGTGCGAGTGAAGGGACTTGAACCCTTACGCCGTGAGGCACCAGATCCTAAGTCTGGCGCGTCTGCCATTCCGCCACACTCGCCTGCCGATTGTCAGATGCAATCTGACACGGTATTTATTGTATCATGAAAGCGGGGACAATGCAAGGATTCTGCAGTCCCCGCTTCATGCTTCTGTTTTGATTCTGTATACCCTGCCTGTTCTGTGGCGGTTACAAGGTCTGTACAACTTCCAATGCTTTTTCATATTGATAGTCTTCCGGGTCGTTGGGTTGCAGCTGGACTTCTATATCAGGTTGTATGCCTACGCCATCGATTTCCCGGCCACTGGCCGTGCGGTATTTGGCAACAGTCAGCTTGATAGCGTCATCGGAATCAATGGGATAGACGCCCTGTACCGTTCCTTTGCCATAACTCTTCGTCCCGATAACTGGCCCTAATTTCAAGTCCTGGATGGCACCGGATACGATTTCCGAAGCGCTTGCTGAATTTTCATTGATGAGCACTACCAAAGGAATAGTGTCACCACTGCCATTAGCCTTATATTCCGATTCCTCACCGGATCGGCTCGTAAAGGATACGATGACACTGTCCTTGGGAACGAAATTCGATGCTACGGCAACAGCTTGATCGACGATGCCACCGGGATTATTCCTGAGGTCGAGAATCATGCGCTTCATGCCCTGCTTACGCAGTTCCTGATACTGACGGGTAAACTCCTCTCCCGTATTTTCACTGAAAATTGCCACCCGGATATATCCCACATCAGTTCCTTCAATCATCTGGCCACCGACGGTTTTCATATGGATCTGACGGCGCGTTATGGCCATCTCCTGAGATTCACCATTTCTTCCCAGGGTCAGAGTAACTGTCGTATCCACGGGTCCCCGGATAGTCTTGGAAATGTCTTCCAGACTCATCCCCTTCGTAGATGTGCCATTGATAGCCTGGATCAGGTCACCGCGCTGGACGCCGGCTTCAGCAGCCGGGCTGTCATCCATGACTCCGGCTACAATCGTACCTTCCTCACTGGAACCGATATACACACCAATACCGGCATAGGACCCGGACGTCTGGTCGGAAAATGCCTGGAAATCATCGCCGTCGAGATAGATACTGTGCTTGTCGCCCAGTTTTTTGACGATTCCTTCTAGCGCTCCATTAAGGAGATCCTGCTTATCGACAGCACCGGGAAAATTCTGTTCCACCACATGAAGAGTGCGGAAGAATTTAATGAATCCTACGGGCGTCCCCGTGTAGTAGTAAAAGAGGCCCACTAGCAGCAACACACTGCAGGCTGCCGTAAACAACCCCCAGGCAACGGCCCGGAACAACATCTGAAACATGTGTTTTTTCTGATTCATAGTCTGCCTCGTTTATAGATACGAATTCGGATCGACTGGTTCACCGCCGACACGGACTTCAAAGTGAACGTGTGGCCCCGTCGAATTCCCTGTAGAACCGGCATAGGCGATGACCTGGCCCTGAGAAACAGACTGTCCCGACGATACAGCCAGAGATTCGTTATGTCCATACAGAGTCGATGTCCCATTGCCGTGGTCAATGACGACGGCATAACCATAACCGCTGATCCATCCCGCTTCTACAACGACACCACCATCAGCAGCATGGACAGGCGTCCCGTAATCGACGCCGATGTCAATGCCGGAATGAAGAATCTGGCGGCCGAAAATCGGGTGTTCCCGGTAACCAAAGGGCGATGTGATGACGCCATTTACCGGCCAGATCATCTGACCGGAACCACTGACTGGCTGGTAATAACCGCTGTCATCTCCGCCGGACGAACTGCCACTATCCCCGCTGCTGTCGCTGCCACTTTCCCCAGACGACGCAGCAGCCGCTGCCGCAGCCGCTGCTGCCTGCCGGGCTGCTTCACGGTCGCGGAGCATCTGGGCAATCTGATTGGACGACGCTTCCAGTTCGGCATAGGCTTCTTCTGCCGTCGCCTTATCAGTCTGGGCTTTTTCCAGGATAGCCTGCTGTTCAGCCTTATGCTTGGCGATTTCTTCCTTCTTGGCTGCTGCTTCTTCTTTTAGCTTTGCCTGCGTTTCCCGCTGCTCTTCCAGAGCCTGTTTCGTCTGGTTGATCTGGTCCCGTTCATCCTTTATGGACGAAATCAGTT
The DNA here is from genome assembly GCF_900320625.1 of Megasphaera sp. DJF_B143. Classification (NCBI taxonomy): domain Bacteria; kingdom Bacillati; phylum Bacillota; class Negativicutes; order Veillonellales; family Veillonellaceae; genus Megasphaera; species Megasphaera sp. DJF_B143. Next base: position 2,980 of record NZ_ONTA01000125.1, on the reverse strand, counting down.
CCAGATCCGAACTGACGATACGCCGCAGGAGTTCGACGCGGTTGGCAAAATCATTAAAATCCTTAGCCCCGACGACGACATCGAGGTAATTGAGCTGGCCGTGCATATAAATATCACGGATGCGGCGGCTTAGCACCTTTTCCCGGCTTCTCAGATGGGTTTCTGCCCTTTCCAGTTCGGCCTGGGTCCGGGTAATCTGCCGTTCTGTTTCAGTTAATTCTTGGGAAATAGACTTATATTGTGCATTGGCGGCATCGAGATTTTCCTGGATGACCCGCAATTTTTCAAAGACATTGCCGATAACTGCTTCGGCTTCACTCTTCTTCTGAGCCTGTTCTGCCATCTGCCCCTGAACTGTCGATAACTGATCCTGCAAATCTTCGTCTTCCGCAAAGATGAAGCCGCAGGGATTCAGCAGATAGAGAACAGTCAAAGCGGCTGCCAACGACTTTTTATATGGTATACTCATCATACGTTACACCTTCATATAGCGTTTCAGAGAAATCGTACTGCCAATGGCCCCGATGACCATGCTCAGTACGAGTATCAGACCACTTGCCTGATACATGAATGGATACGGACTGACCATAGGCAGAAATGCCAGAGTCCGGTGAATCGTTATCGTGACAAATTCATAGAACTGCAATAAGGCCACATCGGCAATGAGACCGCCGATGAATCCCAAGAACAATCCTTCCAAGAGAAATGGCCAGCGGATGAACCAGTTGGTAGCACCAACGTATTTCATGATGCCGATTTCCCGGCGCCGGGCAAAGACGGTCAGGCGGATCGTATTGGAAATGATGAACAGCGTCGCAAAAGTCAGGAAAATAATGAGGGCAATGCCTCCCCAGCGGATAATCGTCGCCACGCGGAACAACTGTTCCACGATTTCCTGTCCATAATGGGTGCTTTCCACTTCGTCATACTGTCCGACGACAGTTGCCGTCTTTTTAACCTGTTCCGGATTACTCAACGTCAGCGTATATGATGTCGGCAGCGGATTCTTCCCGTCGAGGGCATCGAGAATGCCCGGCTGGTCTTTCATACGTTCCTTTAGTTTATCCATGGCCTGGTCTTTGTTGGTAAATTCCAGTTCCTTTACATCGGGCAGGGCCTTCAGCCGGCTGCCTACACTCATGACCTGATCCGTTGTCAGATCATCTTTCAGATACACGCTGATCTGCACCTGGTTTTCCAGATTATCGGCAAAATAGTCCAGATTGGCTACCATTATCAGGAACAACCCTAAAATAAAAAATGAGACGGCTACGGTCGCAATGGACGCAATAGACATGAAGCTATTGCGCCAAAAAGACGTAAAGGCTTCCGAGAGGTAATACCTCATGGTTCTAATTTTCATCGTCGTATCCTCCCTGCTGTTCATCACGGACAATCTTGCCATCGACGATTTCAATGACCCGCTTGTTCATCATATCGACAAGCTGCTGGTCATGGGTCACCATGACGACAGTTGTCCCCATATGATTGACTTTGGTAAAAATATCCATGATTCCCTTTGACGTTTCTGGATCCAGATTACCCGTCGGTTCATCGGCAATGAGCAGGAGCGGCCGGTTGACGATGGCTCTGGCAATAGCCACACGCTGCTGTTCGCCGCCGCTGAGATTCGACGGCAGGGCATCGGCTTTACCGACCAGCCCTACCAAGTCGAGGACGTTGCGGACCCGTTCTTTGATCAGACGCCGCGGTGCTTCAATAACTTCCATGGCAAAGGCGACATTTTCCTCTGCCGTCTTATTGGGCAGCAGACGGAAATCCTGAAACACGATTCCCATGCGGCGGCGCAAGTACGGGACCCGGCTTTTTTTCAGCTTATTCACTTCAATGCCGTTGACGATGACTGAACCTTCCGTTGGCAGCTCTTCATGGTCGAGAAGCTTGATGAACGTGGACTTGCCGGCTCCGCTGGCACCTACGACAAATACGAACTCCCCTTTTTTGATATGCACATTGGCATGGTCCAGAGCAACAGACCCATTGTCGTACACTTTGGATACATTCTTAAAATATATCATAGATTTCCTCTTTTCTGGCAAACCATACTTTTATCAGACATACTCTATTATATATAAGGAAAAGCGGCCGTCAAGTCACTGCTCCTGCGAGCGTCAACCTTTCCGGGCCGCCGTATGTTCTTCTATAACGCGTAACGCCAGATAGGCATTACGCATAGACTGGCGTCGTAAGTGATTCATTCGCGCTCTGACTTCCGGCATAATACCACCGGCCTTCAGTCTGGCCGTTACATCTGTCACCAGTGTCCCGGCAGTGACAGTCTCCATGGTCCCGCAAAGCGTATCACCAATGAGGCTGATGAACCCATCAATTTTGGGATCGTAGGAAATGGCCGTTACCGGCACCTGCATGATTGATGCAAAAATGAGTGCATGGAGCCGGTTTGCAATGACCACATCCATGCAGCCCATAAGGGCCATGAATTCCACCGTATTGTATGCTTCTTTCAGAACCGTCGCCGGTTCCTTCATACGCGCCGCCACATCAGACGCCGCTTCAGCATCTGCAGGATACTGCATGGGAATAAAAATAATGCGGGCTCCCACCGTACGTACCAGTTCATCTGCCGCCTTGGCAATCTCGTCTTTATACCGGGTCATATGCTGCCAGTTGCGGATGGCAATGCCGATACGGGTACCAACACCGTTAATACCATGCTTTTTCAACAGATAAAAGCCAATCTTTTTATCCACAGGGGGCATAGATAGTACGGCATCGGCCGTCACGTGGATGGGTGGATCCGTAACGCCGAGCCGCTGCAATTCCTGTCGCGATTCACTGTCACGGACACCAATCATAGTCACTTTCTGCAGCACATTGCGAACCGCCTTCCGCGCCTTGGGACGGCGTATGGGACCGATGCCCTGGGCATAGAGCATGACCGGCTTGTGGAAAAAGAGAGCCATGCGCATAATTAGCAGATAATAATAGAGACTGCGGG
>NZ_ONTA01000317.1:0-10598 GCF_900320625.1 Megasphaera sp. DJF_B143 | reverse complement strand
GCATGAGATTGAGCATGCCCTGAACCATTCCCAGGCCGGCGCGCAGGATAGGGACAATGACCAGCTTCTTGCCGCTGATCTGCTTGCCCGTCATTTTCTGCAGCGGCGTTTCAATTTCTATGTCTTCCAGGGGAAGGTCTCTGGTGATTTCATAGGCCATGAGCATGGTAATTTCTTCTAATAGTTCCCGGAAATCTTTGGAATCTGTTTCTTTTTTCCGCATCAGCGTCACTTTGTGCTGAATCAGCGGGTGATTTAATACTTCGATCTGCATGTGGTATATTCCTTTCTTTATGACATATAGCTGCCTTGCGGCTTATTTATCCATTTCCTTAATCATGTTGACACGGACTTCATGACGGCCGCCATCAAACCCCGTAGAAAGGAAAATGCGGACGATTTCTCTGGCAAGGCCCGGACCGATGACCCGGCCGCCCATAGTGAGAATATTGGCATCATTGTGGCGGCGGCAGTATTCGGCAGAGAACATATCGTGGCACAAAGCAGCCCGGATGCCATGGACCTTGTTGGCAGCAATACCAATACCAATACCGGTACCGCAGACGAGGATACCTCTGTCAAATGTACCATCGGCAACGGCTTCAGCTACCTTTTTGGCAATGACCGGATAGTCACACCGTTCCGGCGTATGTGTACCATAATCAGTGTAGGCAATTCCCTGTTCGTCCAAGTATTGTTTGATGTTTTCCTTCAAATCGAAACCACCGTGGTCTGCACCAATTACTAATTTCATAGACTATTTCCTCCTGTACATAAATAAAATAAACACCGATGCGACAGACACCTTTGCTTTTCTTATTTATTATACTCTGACAGGACAGAAAAATAAAGCGTTCTTCCTTAAACGGAACGGACATCTCCGCCGGCAGATTTCTTCATGCGGTTCATAATAGCCATTCCCAGGCCTTCTTCATCGGTACCTTCAGCCAGGATATGATCTACATGGACACTGTCAAAGAACAAAAGGCCCGTATACAGCTGGGCTGCCAGGGCTGCCTTGTCATCATGGTCTCCCCAGATGTACATGGCATCTTTGGGAAATGCTTCAGCCGTCTGCCGGCTCACCAGAAAGCCTACTTTCTTTCCCTGGGCCGTAAGTTCCAATGCCTGTTGTTCCATAGCCTTCCGTACGTGTTCTACAGAGCCCACGTAAACCGTTACCGGAGCCGACGGCGCATAATGGCGGTATTTCATGCCCGGTGCTTTAGGTACGCCTTTCCCTGTAATGATGTGACGGTCTACATCGACCTTTCCTTTTCCCACGACTTCTTCCAGCATCGGCAGGGTCACTCCGCCGGGACGAAGAATTGTAACCGTATCATCATCGTGGCATTCGACAATAGTCGATTCGACACCGATATGACAGGGACCTCCATCGATGATCATATCGACCCGTCCATCCATATCGTGGGCGACTTCTTCGGCTGTCGTCGGGCTGGGCCGGCCGGACCGGTTGGCGCTGGGAGCTGCGACAGGTACACCGGCCGCCTTGAGGAACGCATGGGCAATATCATGGTCCGGGCAACGTAAAGCGACGGTATCCAGTCCTCCCGTGGCGGCATCGGGCACACAGGATTTACGTGGGAAGATAATGGTGAGAGGCCCCGGCCAGAACGCATCAAGCAGCTTCTGAGCCGTCGGCGAAACGTACGCGGCTACCTCATGAGCTGCCTCCTGGTCCGGAACGGTCAGGATGAGCGGGTTGTCGCTGGGACGCCCTTTGGCGGCGTAAATACTGCGGCAGCAGTCGGCATTGAGACCGTTGGCTCCGATACCATAAACCGTTTCTGTCGGGAATACGACGATGCCGCCATCCCGGATGATGCGGCCAGCTTCTTCCAATATATCCTTATCTTTTTCTACGTCCGTTATGCGGACTATTTTTGTCTTTTTCACACTGATCTACTCTTTTCGCTGGAATACGACGACCCGTTCGATGCCGCCGTAATCCTTTACTATTTTTTGTAATACGAAATGACCTGACGCCGTAAGAATCGAGGCAACATCCCGGCTCTGTCCGGCCCCACATTCGACGGCACAAAACCCGTCTACTTTCACATACGGCACGGCATCCCGGGCTATACGGCGGTAATAGTCAAGCCCGTCTTTGCCTCCAAACAAGGCCTGCCGGGGGTCATGGCGCACTTCCGGCTGCAAATGGTTCATATCATCTGCCGTCAGATAAGGGGGATTGGATACGACCCAGTCATAGACAGACGGCGGTACCGATGCAAACAGATCGCTTACCTGCCAGCTTACCCTGTCTGAAAGCCCCAGCCGTTCCCCATTTTTCCGGGCAACAGCCAGCGCCTTTTCTGAAATATCGACACCCAGCCCCTGGCACTGTGGCCTTTCGTGGAGCAGACTCAACAAGATGGCCCCGCTTCCCGTGCCTATGTCGAGGATCCGTGCCTCCGCTTCCGGTTCCAGCTGCTCCCATACGGTTTCGACGAGCATTTCTGTTTCCGGCCTGGGAATCAGCACGTTTTCATTGACCAGGAAATCCAGTCCCATAAAAGACCTTTCCCCCAGGATGTGAGCTACAGACAGCCGGTCAGCCCGTTTTTTGACCAGTTCCCGGTAGGAAGCCAGTTCTTCTGTTGTCATCGGTTCATCGTAGTGTGCATAGAGATAAATCCGTTCCTTCTTCAATACGTGGGAGAGGAGGATTTCCGCATCCAGCCGCGGCGAATCAATGCCCTTCGATGAAAAAAACTGCGTCGTCCAGGTGAGAAGTGCCCCTATGGTCCACAACTTACTCATTTTCTGATTCTTCTTTCATCAGTTCTGCCCGGTGCGCTTCCGCCAGAGCCTGAATGAATTCATCCAGGTCCCCGTTGAGGACGTTTTCCAGCTTGTACAACGTCAGATTGATGCGGTGATCCGTTACCCGCCCCTGCGGGAAATTATATGTCCGGATCCGTTCGCTCCGGTCGCCCGTACCGACCTGGCTGCGCCGTGCTTCCGTCACTTCTGCATCGGCTTCCTGCTGGGCTTTGTCCAACAGGCGCGCCTTCAGTACGCGCATGGCCTTGGCCCGGTTTTCCAGTTGGGACCGTTCGTCCTGGCATTCGACAACAATTCCCGTCGGCATATGGGTCATGCGGACAGCCGAACTCGTCTTATTGACGTGCTGACCGCCGGCCCCGCTGGATCGGAAATAATCGACGCGGACATCATCCATATTCAGATCGACTTCCACATCTTCCGCTTCCGGCAGTACGGCTACCGTAGCGGTAGACGTATGAATGCGGCCGCCGGCTTCCGTAACAGGTACACGCTGCACACGGTGTACACCTGATTCGTATTTCAGTTTGCCATATACGCCATGGCCTTCAACGGAAAAAATAACTTCTTTGAAACCGCCCAGTTCAGGAGCATTGGAACTGATGATACTCGCCTTCCAGCCAGGCTGTTTTTCGATGTATTTCATATACATGCGGAACAAATCTCCCGCAAACAGGGCTGCTTCGTCACCGCCGGCTCCGCCACGGATTTCCATGATGACGTTTTTATCGTCCCGCGGGTCTTTGGGCAGCATGAGGACATGCAGCTCTTCTTCCAGTCCGGCCTGCTTCTTTTCCAAATCCGCTACTTCCTCTTTGGCCATGGCGATGATTTCGGCATCACTTTCCGGATCTTTCAATAATTCCCGGTCGTCCCGGATTTGTTCCGTCACCTGTTTGTACTGACGGTATGCCTCTACTATCGGGGACAGCGACGCATGTTCCCGTGTCAGCTTCTGCCATTCTTCCTGGCGGGCAATGACCGACGGGTCACTGATGCGTTGTTCCAGATCCATAAATTTATTTTCAACAGCCTGCACTTTATCAATAAACACGTAAATTCCTCTCTTTCGTTACCACATCCCGGAGTTACGCCGATTCGACACGGGATGCATCCTCATTTCCGGGTTTTACTGGCGTAATCGTTACGGTGGCAGTTTCACCATCCGGCGTTTCCGTATGATCTTCCGGCTTGGCAGCATTCATCGCTTCAATAGCCACTTCAATCTGATCCGCATGAGGTTCCCGCGTCGTCAGATACTGGAGATACAGGCCCGGCTTAAAAATTGCCTGGACAAGCGGATTTTCCGTCCGCGCGGCTATGCGGATCATTTCATAACTGATACCAGCCACGACAGGCATTAAAAGAATCCGTGATACCACCCGTTCGGCCAGATTTGGCCACCCCAGGAAGGCAAAGACAAAAATAGAGACGACCATGACGATGAGCAGAAAATTAGTACCGCAGCGCGGATGAAGACGGCTGTGTTTTTTGACATTATCAACGGTCAGTTCTTCTCCTGCTTCGTAGGTCCAGATAGTTTTATGTTCAGCGCCGTGATATTCATAGACACGGCGGATATCGCTCGTAAGGGAAATGCCCCATATATACAATAAGAAGATAAGCAGCCGTAATACGCCTTCCACAATGTTCAGGCGGACGGCGCTGTCCATGACACCCGGTATGAATTTGGCGCCATACGTCGGAATGAGGAGAAAAATGACAATGGCCAATACAATCGAAAAAGCCATCGTTGCCATCATCTGCGGGCGGGACAGTTCCTCTTCTTCTTCGCCGGCAGCCTGGGCAGAATAGGACAGGCATTTCATGCCATATACCAGAGATTCATACAAGGCAATCGTACCGCGCAGCAGGGGTTTCTTCAAAATCGGGTACCGTTCACACAATGAATGTACTTCATCTTTTTTGACCGTAATCTGGCCGGACGGCGTCCGCACTGCCGTAGCAATATATTTCGGCCCCCGCATCATGACCCCCTCTATGACAGCCTGGCCTCCTACATACGTAGTGGGTTTATTCAAAAGGCACACCCCATTTCCACACAAACAAATAGAGCAGAGCATTTCTGCTCTGCTGCACACTTGTACTGCTTATTTACTAGCTTTTTTACCATAACGTTTATTGAACTGTTCGATACGGCCACGAGCCTGCTGAGCACGCTGCTGGCCCGTAAAGAACGGATGGCATTTAGAGCAAATTTCAACACGCAGTTCCGGTTTAGTTGAACCTGTTTCGAATGTATTACCACAAGCACACGTTACTTTGGCGTTGCTGTAGTATTTCGGATGAATTCCTTCTTTCAAAATTTACACCTCTTCTCATCTATCATACAAAACCTATGCTAGACTAGTTTAGCATAAAGGCCCGGGAAATGCAAGGGAAAATATCCGTTATTCCCATAGAATTATTCTGCATCCTCCGGTTTCAAAAGGGGAAGCGGTGCCAGATAAATGATATCTTCCCGTTTTGCCGCATCCCCTTCGGCCAGGATAGCCGCCTGTCCGGCAATATGAGCCCCGGCTTTTTCAGCCAGCGCCTTCAGAGCTTTCATCGATCCGCCCGTGCTGATGACATCATCGACGAGGAGGACCTTTTTACCGCGCATGAGCGCCACGTCAGCAGCCGAAAGGTACAGGCGCTGTTTGCCTGCTGTCGTTATGGATTCATCTTCTACCCAGATGGGATCATCCATATATGCTTTAACCGATTTCCGGGCCACGACATATTGTTTCATGCCGCTCAGACGCGCCATTTCATGGGCCAGGGGAATTCCCTTTGTTTCGGCAGTCATGATGACGTCTGTATCGGCAGGCATTTTTTTAACCAGTTCCCTTGCCGTAGCCGATACGATATCTACATCTCCCAGGATAACAAACCCGGCAATAGCCAGGTCGTCATTTAATTTGATGATGGGAAGCTGCCGTGTACAGCCGGCTACGTGCAATTCATAATAGTTCTTTGCCATATTACACACCTCATTTTTAGAGTTCTTATATTTTCATTATACCCTTTCTTCATTCTGGTGGCCAGAGCGATTCCGCCAGATTACCCGTTCACTGTAAATCGGACGGTGCATCGCTGCGGATGAAACCATTGGAACAGCGCATATCGTACAATGCTTCAATAAAGCTGTCCATATAAGGCAGGAACTGCTGCCGGTGAATCATATGGAGCACCTCGTCGCAGGCAGCATAGCGGGCAGCCCGGACTTCTGCATCCTGCAGGTGCAGGGACGACAAGGGAACATCGGCTATGACGACATAAATATCGTCAAACCCGTGATGGAACCGGAGCCGCATGAGCGGTGCCTGCCCGGTAAGATCAACAGGAAGTCCTATCTCCTCGCGCACCTCCCTCATGGCCGCTGCCTGGCTCGATTCGCCACTGTGTACATGCCCAGCAACAGTCAGATCCCAACATCCATCCAGCGGATCTCCCGGCTTCCGCCGCTGCTGGATGAGAAGACGCCCGGCATGATCGAAAATACAGACGTGGACAATGAGGAAGTATTCCCCGTCAGACAGTGTATCTTCCTGGCTGCGGTCGATAGTCCTTCCCGTAGACACGCCACGGTAGTCATAAATATCCAGACGTTCCATTTTATCCCTTCTCTTCTTTCAAAAATTGCCGTAACAGGCGGCGCAGTAATACCGACGGTTTTTCATCCGCTTCTTCACAATAGCGCTGCAGAGACTGCCAATCCGCATCGTCGAGATACGTATCGACTTTATGCCGCTTCTGCTTTGTTTCCTCTATCCGTGTCCTGCGCCTGGGGCGGGGTGGTTCTTCAGGAAAGAAATCCTGTATTTTCCGCCGCTTTGGTATTTCCTCAAACTCCATAAGCTGTTCCTCCCAGCGTTTCTAATGTATTTAATACGACCTTTACCCGTTCATATTCCTCGTCGAGGCGGCATATGTCTTCATGGCCGGTTTCATAATCGGCTTCCAGTTTCTCACCACTGCGGATATTGGATTCCTTTTCCTCTTCCAGACAATCTTCCAGAACGACGACATACTCACAAAGCTCATCACAGATATCGAGTATCCGGTTGCAATAGCCCTTATAGTCTTTCTGCAGGTCATACCAATCCTCTTCCAGGCGGTCTTCCCAGTCTTCCAGCTCTTCCCGGTGCTGTTCCAGATGATGACCGCGGCGGCTGAAATCAAAGACAGGCTTGCGCCCCCACAGGCCGGAATGTTCGTACTCTTCTTCGTCCTTCATGAACTGCCGGCGTTCCCGGGACAGGTCTGCCCGTTCCGTAAAGTAAGACCGGCATCGTTCCCGCCAGTCCAGCCAGAAAGATTCGGCTTTTTGTGCCGACTCTTCATATCCGGCCAAGGTATGGGCAAAGCTGGCAGCGTCATCCAGTTTGGCAAACACGGGCTGCCACGTCGTAAAATTACGGATACCCTTCAGGAGGCGCTGGTAAAAATCTTCCGTTTCCGTCATATCATCCAGGGGCACATACTTCCTGCCGGCCCAGTCGCGGTCGTATTCATTTTCCCTGTCCCGGACATACGACACAGCCTCTTTAAGGGCCTTTCGGACACTGTCCAGAGCGAGATTGCGCTTTTCTATTTTCTTCCGGGTACTCTCATGGTTTTCAAAATACGAGGCTTTCGCCTGCCGGGCTGTCCGTACCATATACAGATGACGTTCTATGCTGTCACAAATAATAGGAATCTGCGTATAAATAAAGCTAATCTTATCGGCTTCAGCCAACGACCCTCCATAAGACAAATTCCATAAGGATTTCGCATCAGCCTCAAAGTGGGAATACACTACCAATTCAGACGCACTGTTCCGTAATACCGTCAGCAGGCGGTCGTATTCAGGCAGGCCATCGGCCGGTTCAGCCGTATACGCCCGTATGTCATCCAGGACATGATCTGTATCCGGACGTGCCTTCTGGGTTAAACCGGTCTTTACTTTTCCTAATTGTTTTTTCAGCCAGCTCATCGATGTTCAACCTTCTCCCCTGATTCATTCCCAGCTTTTAATTATAGCAAATCATAGAGATTTGAACTAGTCACATAACACATTTTATACTTGCAGTATTGATACGAAGAAATAATCATTAGTAATTGACTGCACCCAATCTCATAGCTATAATATAGCCATTATAAATATTGAGGGGGAAATATTTGATGAAAAATCTGATTGTAATAGGTCTGTTCGTACTTCTTGTACTGAGCCATCTCTATCCCGGCAGTCCCGTGGCAACGTTAGCCATGCTTACTGCTTTGGTAGCTATCGGCGGCGCTTGCGTCAAACTTGGCGAATATATCTGGGGCAGCGACTGCGAAGCCTGGCTGACGGTTGTAGGTCTGGCCTCTACGGCACTCATCGTAACCTATGTCCCGGCCTGCGTTCCCCAGGGAATCAATCATCTGGCCCTCCTCGTAACGACTATGATTCACTAATAATAACTGACAGCTGGAATTTTTCCGGTTGTCAGTTATTTTTTTCTATTTTTCTCCTTGTATACATGTCAAGAGCTGGTAAAGCATGGTAAAATAGTAGTAAATAAGTAGTAAATACTTCCTTTAAATTTACATGATTTTTACAAAGTATTTACACAGGACTGACAAAGTATACGTATACTTTGAAAAGAGTATATTAGGAGGCGTACCTTACATGTTCAGCATCAGCAATAAACACGAAGAATTTTTTGACTATCTCATCGAAAATGCCGAGAAATTCCGGCGCGGCGCCGTCATCGCCAACGAAGTCATGAAAGACCTGTCACTCCTGCCGGATCATATGGAAGAAATTACCAATCTGGAACACGGGGCAGACAAAGTCAATTTTGATGTCATCAAACAACTGGCCCGCGTATTTATCACGCCGATCGACAGAGAAGATTTTTACAATTTGTCCTGCCGGCTGGAAGACTGTATCGACAACCTCCACGGCTTTATCATGCGCGTCGATATGTACCATATTACCCAATCGACGCCGGCTGCCGTGCGTGGTACGGAAGTCCTCATCGATATGGGAAATGAACTGGCCAGCACCTTTGAATTGTTAAAGAATATCGACAAGCACCAGGCAGAACTCATTTACCATACGGAAAAGCTCAACAAGATGGAAACAGAAGTAGACCATATCTACCGGGCAGAAATGTCCCGTATTTTCAGCGGGGAAATGCCGCTTCTGGATGTCATCCGCTGGAAAGATACGATGGCGTCCATCGAAGAAACAGCGGATAAAGTAGAAGCACTGGGTAACCTGATCAAAGGAGTGGTTATGAAGTATGCTTGATACGTACATGATTATCCTCGTCGTCGTTCTGGCCCTGATTTTTGATTTCATCAACGGCTTCCACGATACAGCCAATGCCATCGCTACCTGCGTATCGACACGGGCAATCCGGCCCGGCCTGGCTATCATCGGTACGGCTATCCTGAACTTTATCGGTGCCATGATTTCTACAGGCGTTGCCAAAACGATTGGCGGCGATATCGTCATATCGGCCAGTATGATCAATGAACTGATTATCGTGTCCGGCCTGACAGGAGCCATCATATGGAATCTCCTGACCTGGTACGTCGGCATGCCGTCCAGCTCTTCTCACGCTCTTATAGGCGGCATGATTGGCGCCGTTGCCATTTCTGTCGGCTTCGGTGCCCTCAACGGCTGGGGCATATTAAAAATTTTTCTCTCCCTTATCCTGTCCCCTATAACCGCCATCATCGTCGGTTATATTATCATGAACCTCCTCTTTTCCTTCTGCCATAATTACCGTCCGGCCGTCGTCAACCTGACGGCCAACCGGCTACAGATACTGTCCGCTGCTCTCATGGCCTTTTCCCACGGATCCAATGATGCCCAGAAATCGATGGGGATCATTACACTGGCCCTGCTTTCCGGCGGATTCATCGACACACTGGAAGTTCCTACTATCGTCAAACTGCTCTGCGCTGCCGCCATGGCCCTGGGAACCAGTGTAGGCGGCTGGAAAATCATCCGTACGGTAGGCGGCAAAATTTTCAAGATGCATCCCATCCACGGATTTGCTGCCGATCTCAACTCGGCAGTTGTTATCTTTACGGCCACGCTGCTTCACCTGCCCGTATCGACGACCCATGTCGTATCCGGATCTATCATGGGTGTGGGCGCTGCCCAGCGCGTTAAAGCCGTCCACTGGAACGTAGCGCGCCAGATGGTCTCTGCCTGGGTTCTTACCATCCCCTGCACGGCCGTCATGGGAGCACTCGCCTTCCTCATCATCCGTTATGTCTTCTTTGCCGTCGTCTAAAACCTCAAACCTCAAACAAAAAACAGGAACTGTTCCATGAACGCACATCATGGGACGGTCCCTGTTTTTTTATGTCTTATAAGGTAAATACATCAGCCAGGCTATGTACCTGTCCTTCTTCATGGATTACACGATAGGCTGCATGGAAAGTCATGGCATTGCGGTATATTTTAGCCACTGATTCCAGCGTTGCCATTCGATAAAACGCCTGGCTGAGGTTCGTACCTACGGCACAAGCCCCATGACTTGCCATGAGGATGACATTGACTTTCTTCAATCCCTGGGCACACTTGACGGCCAAATCCATTGACCCCGGTTCGGCAAAAGGCACGGTTATGACCGGTCCGAGGAAATCCCGCCCTTCCGTTACGACCTGACTGGGAAATTCCAATCCTGCCACTGATACAGCCGTAGCCGTTACAGGATGGCAGTGGACGATGGCTTTCACATCAGGACGGGCCTTATAGATTTCCAGATGAAGGCTCGTTTCGGACGACGCCTTGCCTT
>NZ_ONTA01000124.1:0-6390 GCF_900320625.1 Megasphaera sp. DJF_B143 | reverse complement strand
TTTTGTATTCAAAATACATATGTAAAACGGTTACCCTTTTCTTGTCAGTCCCATGCATATGTGGTATAAATGAATAGGTAACTAAAAAAGGGGAGTTGATTTTACATGGGTATGAGTGTTGCTGCTAATCATGCAAAAGGTAAGTTTGCTGCTGATGCTATTATGGCCGCTGCGGCACGTTGCACAGAAGATGTCAAGAAAAATGGGGCTGATGCTGTCATAAACGGTACGATTGGTTCCATTATTGATGAAAATGGCGATCTCGTCGTACTGCAGATTGTAAAGGATACATTGAAACAGCTGACACCAAATCAGATTGTAGCCTATGCACCGATTCCGGGCTTCCCGGAATATCTCGATGCGGCTATCGACCAGTGCTTCTGTGATTCCCGCCCGGAAGGGTATATCCGCGCTATTGCCACACCTGGCGGCTCCGGCGCTATCCATACGGCAGTTCACAACTATTCTGAACCGGGTGATGAAGTACTCACGACAGATTGGTGTTGGGGAGCATACCGCAATATTATCCGTGACGACAACCGCGTCCTCCGCGAATTTGAACTGCTGACGGATGATGGAAAATTCAATATGAAGAGTTTTTCTGAAAATCTGCAGGACCTCGTCAATAAACAGCATAATACAGTCATTATCCTTAATTCTCCTGCCAATAATCCTACAGGATTCGGACTGAATCTGGATGAATGGGATGCCGTCCTTTCTTTTATTAAATCAGCTGTCGAAGGAAAAGATAAAAATATTATCCTCGTTTCCGATGTAGCGTATCTCGACTACAGTGGGGAAAAACAGGAATGCCGCCGTTTCTTCAAAAAGTTTGGGAATCTGCCGGCTAATATCCTTCCTATCGTCGCATATACCTGTTCTAAGGGCTTTACCCTGTATGGCCAGCGTATGGGTGCGATGATCGGAATCACCTCCAGTGAAGACGTAGCTGATGAATTTACGGCTATTAATAAGTACACCGCCCGTGCTACCTGGTCCAATCCGACCAGCTCTGCTATGTGGACGATGATAGAAATTACGAAAGATCCGGAAAAAGTAGCCCGCCTCGATGCAGAACGGGCACGGTATTTCCAGATGATTAAAGAACGGGCAGACATATTTATGAAAGAAGCGGCTGACTGTGGTCTGAAAATCCTGCCATATCTGTCAGGTTTCTTCATTACTATTCCCATGATTGGTTCGGATAAGGTATGTGCCGCCCTTGAAAAAGAACATATTTACCTTGTTCCGCTGAAAAAAGGTATCCGCCTGGCCGTCTGCTCTGTATCCAAAAAGAAGATTGCCGGTCTGGCAGCCAAGGTAAAGGCGGCCGTCGATGCAGCTGGCATTGTGCAGTAATCGTTTGCTGTATAGGGGAGGGATATCCTATGTTTGAAACAATCGGCATTATCGGGACAGGGAATATGGGACGGGCCATTGCTATGGGGCTGGTCCGGTCCGGCCTGATCGAAGGGAAACAGCTCATATTGTACAATATCCATACGGAAAAGGCCCAGCGCCTGGCTGATGAAACCGGTGCCGCTGTCGTTGATTCGGCTGCCGGATTAGTGCAGCAGTCCCAGGCGGTCATCCTGGCGGTCAAGCCGTTTATCATGCCCGGTGTCCTGAAGGACATTTATCAGGCTGTAACACCGGACAAAGTGATGATTTCCATCGCTGCCGGCCTTACCCTGCAGCGCCTGGCTGATGCCATGCCGGCAGGAACAAAAATCGTCCGCGTCATGCCAAACACGCCTTCTATGGTAGGAGAAGGTATGGCGGCCCTTTGTTTTAATGAAGCTGTAACAGATGATGAAAAGGATGATTCCGTCGCTATTTTCCGCAGTTTCGGCAAGGCCGAAGTCGTGGAAGAACGGCTTATCGATGCTGTCTGTGGCCTGAGCGGAAGTGGTCCGGCTTTTGTGTATATGTTCATTGAAGCGCTGGCTGATGCCGGGGTGCGGGAAGGAATGTTCCGGCCTATGGCATATACTTTTGCCGCGCAGACTGTTCTGGGAGCGGCAAAGATGGTCCTTGAAACAGGGGAACATCCGGGCAAGCTGAAAGATGATGTCTGCTCTCCCGGCGGTACGACTATCGAAGCTGTACGCGTTTTGGAAGAAAGTGGGTTCCGTGCTGCGGCGATGAATGCCGTTATTGCGTCTGCTGAAAAAAACAAGAACTTGTAGTTAGAGTTAAAAGTTAACACCACATATAGGACAACCGGTTTACAAAATGTGTTTTGTAAACCGGTTATTTTTATGTTATATACCTAAATGGAATAACACATAATTCCGTTTAGGTATTATAAAAAATCATAGCATATATGTGAATTATTGAACGACATTAATAATATTAAAAAAAATATATAATAAATTAAATTAATAAAACAATCATGCAGAATTATCAATTTAGGCATTGATACGTTGTGAAATACATATAGATTATATGTATAAATGTAATTTACTTACCTGCGTCTCCGTTGTATAATTAAATCATGAGATTGACTCCGGAGATAATCACAAAAGAACTGGTCTTATTCATGATTCTGGCTATGAATGAGCCACCTGCCTGTTAGGGGCATGAAACATGGTGTTTGATGAAAGGGTGGTTTGAATGGTTCTGCTTGCTTTGCTCCCGATACTATTTCTGATTGTAGCATTGGGATTTTTGAAGATGGCTGGGTGGAAAGCGTGCCCGATTGCGGCAATCATTGCATTTGTCATTGCTGTCTTTGCCTTTGATATGCCTGTGGGCATTGCTGTTTCTGCGGCACTGGAAGGGGTAGCCCTGGCGGTGTGGCCGATTTTACTTGTCATCATTATGGCTTTATTTGCTTATAAACTGACAGTTGCTACAGGCAGTTTTGATACAATTAAGCAGATGCTGACTACGGTTAGTGAAGATAAACGTGTGCTGTTTCTGCTCATTGCCTGGGGCTTTGGGACTTTCATGGAAGGGATGGCCGGATTTGGTACGGCCGTAGCTATCCCGGCGGCTATGCTGGTTGCTCTGGGATATCCGCCCATACGGACGATCATTGCCTGCCTTATTTCTAATGCCGTAGCACCATCTTTTGGCTCTATTGGCATTCCGACATCGACAATGGCTGCTATAACCGGCATCGATGCCGTCACGCTGGCAACGAACGTTTCGGTTGTATCCTTTATTCCCGATCTGATTGCCCCGTTTTTAATGGTCATCTGCATCGGTGGCGGGGTGAAAGCCCTGAAAGGTGTCGGCATTATCACACTGCTTTCCGGCCTGGCACTGGCAATCCCTGAATTGCTGATTTCTATGACTATCGGGGCAGAGCTCCCGGTCATGGTGTCCTCTGTAATTATCATGGCGGTCATCGTACTGTATTCCCGGGCCGTCAAGATCGATGATCCCGACTATAAACTGGATGTAAAGACAGAAGATATCCAGCCTGTTTCCTTCGGCGAAGGTGTCCGGGCGGCAATGATTTTCATTTTGATTTTCGTGCTCCTCGTGTTTACATCCAAACTCATTCCGTTCATCAACGGTCCGTTGGCTTCCATCAAGACATCTGTTCCTATCTATGCCGGTGCTGGTGCCAAACCGTATACATTCGTCTGGGTGGCAACGCCAGGTATCATGATTTTGATTGCGTCTATCATTGGTGGTAAAATCCAGGGGGCTTCTTTTGGAAAGATATGGAGCGTATTTGTTGATAACTTTGTCGGCCTGAGATATACATTCCTGACGATTATCACTGTCGTTATCGTAGCCAAGGTCATGACGTATTCCGGTATGACTAAGGAGATTGCCGATGCTTTGGTCTTTGCGACAGGCAATGCATATCCTGTATTTGCTCCCTTTGTGGGTGCTATCGGTGCTTTCATTACCGGATCCTGCACCAATGCCAACGTACTATTCGGACCGCTCCAGACTTCTGTTGCGTCCACTCTGGACATGAGCCCGGCATGGATGGCCGGTGCCAGCTCGCTTGGTGGTTGTATAGGCAAGATGCTGTCACCCCAGAGCATTGCTCTCGGCGTCGGTGCTGTCGGAGCTCTGGCAGAAGGAAAAGAAGGGGAAATTATGCGCGGGACAGCCGGATACTGCCTGTGTCTGCTGGTCATTGCCGGTATCCTGACATTTATCATCCCCAGTTTCCTGACTTTGTAATGTAATTAGTGGCTATGCACCGGTTTTCTGCCGGTTTTATACAACATGTAAAGTGTTTTGTATTTAGAGGAGGAATTTTATTATGGCTAAAGGTATTGTTACACCGGAACTTATTGAACAGTTAAAGGCTATCGTTGGTGAAAAGTATGTATATACCGATAAAGACAAACTGGAACCGTATTCCCATGACGAAGTAACGGATCCTCATTATATGAAAGAACCGCAGGTCGTCGTCCTGCCGGCTAATACGGAAGAAGTAGCCAAAGTCGTAAAGCTCTGCTATGACAACGACACGGTCATGGTTCCCCGTGCAGCTGGTACAGGCCTGGCTGCCGGTGCCGTCGCCACATTCGGCGGTGTCATCATCTCTATCGAACGGATGAACAAAATCCTTGAAATCGATAAACAGAACATGGTATGCGTCACAGAACCGGGCGTTACGACGGCTGTCTTGCAGGAAGAAGTACAAAAAGAAGGCCTGTTTTATGGCGGCGACCCCTGCAGCGGGGACTCCTGCTTCATCGGCGGTAACGTAGCAACCAATGCCGGCGGCAACCGGGCCGTTAAATACGGTGTAACCCGTGACCAGGTCATGGGCATTGAAGTCGTTACCCCGCAGGGCGAAGTAGTCACACTGGGCGGTAAATTCCGTAAAAATGCAACGGGTTATATGCTCATGCACCTCTATATCGGTTCTGAAGGGACGCTGGGCATCATTACCAAGATTTATCTGAAACTCGTTTCCCTGCCTAAATATCAGGCTGACCTGCTGCTCATATTCGACAATCTCGACGATGCTATCGCCCTGACACCGAAAGTCATGAATGCTGGCATTACTCCGGTCTGCGTAGAATTCATGGACAATGCCTCTATTAAACAGGTAGAAGTATTCCTCGATGAAAAACTGCCTCATTCTGACAATGGTAACTATATCATCATTCAGATTGCCGGTGACAATGAAGACGTTCTCGATGAACAGACAGAAAAAATCGTTGAAATTGCAGAAGAAAATAAAGCCATCGACTCCCTCGTCGCTGACCCGAAAGTTATCTGGAAATCCCGTAAGGCATATCTGGAAGCCGACCGTGCCCGCAGCCTCGTATTCTCCATGGAAGATATCGTCGTTCCTATGACGGAAATCCCCAGTGCTGTACAGCAGATTTCCCGCCTTTCCGAAAAATACGATGTCGCTATGCACTGCGCCGGCCACTGCGGCGATGGCAACGTCCATATTGATATTCTGAAAGATGACCGCACTCAGGAAGAATGGGAAGAAATGCTGCCGAAGATCCAGGGCGAAATCTACGCTCTCGTATACAGCCTGGGTGGCCGCCTCTCCGGTGAACACGGCATTGGCTATAAACGGGAAGCTCTCCTTGAAAAATACACGAACCCTGTAGAAGTCAAACTGATGAAAGCCGTGAAGAAAGCACTGGATCCGAAGAATATCATGAATCCGGGCAAAGTAATCAGCATTAACGACGAAGTTCCTGTAGAAGAATAATCATACCGTCTGCCGGTACAGCCGAAAAAGATGCAGAATTCTTTGAATGTATCGTCTGAAATCTGATACTCTGTTGATGTAAAGAGGCTGTTCTTGTAGTGACAGCCTCTTTGCTGTACCGGGCAGAATATGTGGTAAGGCGTCATGTTTCGTTCATAACACAGAAAGGCTGGGATATATATGCAGAAATTTTCCATCCCTTTTGGTAAGGGACATATTCATTTTGAACTGCCTGATGAACAAGTAGCAGGTGTACTGCTTTCGCATGCCCATGAATATAAAGCGCCCAAATCAGAAGAAGAACTCGTTGCGGATGCACTGGCTAATCCGATTGGCAGTCCTCGTCTGAGCGAACTGGCCAAAGGGAAAAAGACGTGTACCATTATTTCCAGTGACCATACCCGTCCGGTACCGAGCCATGTCATCATGCCACAGCTGCTGGCAGAATTGCGCAAGGGCAATCCGGATATTGATATTACCATTCTGGTTGCAACAGGGATGCATCGTCCGACTACTCATGAAGAACTGGTTGCCAAATACGGAAAAGAAATCGCTGAAAAGGAAAAGTTCATCATTCACGTCAGCCGTAATGACGACGACATGGTCAGCATCGGTACGCTGCCTTCCGGTGGAGAATGCCTGATCAACAAGGCGGCTGTTAATACGGATCTCCTGATTTCAGAAGGATTCATCGAACCGCATTTCTTTGCCGGCATGTCCGGTGGCCGGAAATC
>NZ_ONTA01000265.1:0-2113 GCF_900320625.1 Megasphaera sp. DJF_B143 | reverse complement strand
GGGGCTTTTCCAGGTGATACGTCCGCAGCAGGCTGCGCAGGACCCGCGTATCGAAGACGGCATAGTGGGCGACCAGGATACGCCCTTCCAGGTGCGGCCGGATGCGGTCCCACAGGGCGTCGAACTTCGGTTTATGGGCGACCTGGTCCGGCGTGATGCCATGAATCTGGATATTACCTGGATCAAAACGCATGAAAGGCGGCTGGATCAGAGTATACCCTTCTTTGACACAGCGATCATCATTCATGGTAACGGCTGCCAGGGAGCAGGCGCTGTTGGCATATTTATTGGCCGTTTCAAAGTCAATGGCCGTAAAATCGAGCATAATCTACCTTCCTTTTTTTGACAAACGAACAGATTCTATTTACAATAGCTACAAATCTTATTTCTGCGAGGTATCACCATGACGAACGAACAACGCCAATTCACGGCCCAGGGCCAAACCTTCCCGGTCATCCTGGTCCGAAAAAAAGTGAAAAACATCAATCTCCACGTCCGCAGTGACGGCACGCTGTATATTTCGGCACCGGCCCGTGTCCCTTGGGAATATATCGAAGATTTCCTGCAAAAAAAGACAGATTTCATCGTCCGCGCCATGGATGAGATGGCAGAACGGAAACGTAAATTTCCCATGCTGACCCTCAGCGACGGCGATACGCTCTATCTCGCCGGCCAGCCCTATAAGCTCGATGTCCGCCTGGGACTACAAAACAGCATCCGCCGCAGCGGCCAGACAGTCTTCATGGAACTGGCCGATAATACACCGGTCATGAAACAGAAGCTATACCATAAGCTGCTGCAAAGTCTGGGGAAAAAGCTCTTTCCTGCTAGTTTATCCCGGATGCAGCCCTTATTCGACGGCCTCGCCTTGCCCGACCCGGTCCTGAAACAGCGAGTCATGCGGTCGCGTTGGGGGTCCTGTATGCCCCTCAAAGGCATCGTCACCATTAACACCTACCTGGCTATCATGCCTGAAGAAATCATCGACCACGTCATGCTTCACGAACTCTGCCATTTTCTTCAGCCCAATCACTCCCGCCATTTCTATGATGCCATGACCATCCGCATGCCCGACTGGAAGGCACGGCGCCAAGCCATGACAAAGTATCTGCCTTACTGTGTCTGACGGTCTTTGGGAATCGTCGCAGCCAGTTCGGGCTGGCCGTCTTTAAAGGTCATGATGAAGACATCTTTAATCGCATCATGATTGGCATCGAGAGAAATAGTCCCGGTCGCACCGTCATAATCAATGGTCTTTTCCAACTCCCGGGCTACGTCAGGCGCTTCTGCCGACTGGCAGCGTTCGATGGCTTCGGCCGTCATCATGAAGGCATCATAGCCGAGAGCGGCATAACTGTCCGGCCATTCTCCGTATTTTTCATAGTAAGCCTGGGAAAACCGTCTGGCCGCTTCACTGGCGTCATGACCGGCATAATGGTCCGTATAATAGACCTGGGTCAAATAGGATGTATCGACGTCCCGTTCCATCTTGGGCCCGTTCCAGCCATCGGGACCCAGCAGGGGCTGGGAAATGCCGTGACTGCGCAGCAGCGTAATGGCCGGTATCGTCCAGTCATCGTAGCCGGGAAGATAGATGACATCGACATTTTCTCGCTGCAATAAGGACAGGTATTTGGTCAAATCCTGCACCTCTTCCACGGGGATATAGACGGGGACCTCACCGCCACTGGCGGCAAAGGCACTGCGGAAATATTCGGCCAGGCCCTGGGCATACGTCTTATCGGGATAATAAAAGACAGCGGCCCGCTTGACATGGAGCTGTTTCAAAGCATAATCAGCCATGGCCCGTCCCTGAGAGGCATCGATATAAGCCGCCCGGAAAATATAGCGGTAGACTTCGTGAGACTTCGGATCGACGGTGATATCCGGCTGGGTGCAGGCCGGGCTGATGAGGGGGATCTTCACGGCTTCCACATTAGGTAAGACCGCCCGCGTACAATCCGTCAGGTCCGGCCCGATGATGGCCGATACGTGACGTACTGTCAGCTGCTGGATAGCCGCTTCGGCATCTTCCGGCTTGCCGTGGTTATCTACGGATACAATCTGGACGGGCCTGCCCAACAGTCCGCCCCGGTCATTGACCATATCCTTG
>NZ_ONTA01000283.1:0-5636 GCF_900320625.1 Megasphaera sp. DJF_B143 | reverse complement strand
GGCCAGGGTAGACGAAATTATCGCTGCTATCGGTAAAAGGCAGGGCCGCATCTGTACCAACCGCGATCTGCCACAGTCGGATAATAAGTAGTACCAGGATGACTATTCCTGACGCAGGAGGCAGTTGCTGACACCGCTCGTTGGAAAACCTGAGTAATTGATGCCAGCGGAAGCACGATCTGCAGTAAACGGGAAGAGGCTGAGCAAAATGTACGGCGTAAAAGCCCATTTTGTTGCAGCCTCTTTCTTTTGAATGGGCCAAGTGTGTCTTTAAAAAAAAATCGTTCTATGATATAATGAAACGTCACTTGAACATTGTTTACTAAAAGGGCTTTAGGGATTTTTTACTAAGGCCCCGTTTTCTATGAGGTCGTGTAATATGAATACTTTTTTTCAACGCATGAACGAGGATGCCAATATACATTCCTGTGCTGACTTGTTTATCCAGCCCGGGTGCCACAGCATATACGGTGTCGGAGGATCGGTCAAAACGTCGTTTGCCGCCCGGGCTGTCATGGCTGTGGGAAAACCGGCTCTGATCATTGTACCATCGAAAGAGCAGGAAACGGCCTGGCAGACGGATCTGCAGTTCTTTGCCGCGGATTTACCCGTCTATACATTTCCCTTAGGGGACCGGGCCGTATTTTCAACGACGGCAAAGAGCATGGAACGGACAGCCCGGCAGATGGAAGTATTGGCAGCACTCTGCAGTCATGCTTTTTGTGCCGTCGTCGCGACGATAGAAGAAGCGGCCCAGTTCATCGCGGCGCCGGAACATGTCAATGCAGCAGCGTTTAACGTATCTGCCGGTCAGGATTACGAACGGGAAACGCTGCTCCGGCGCCTGGCAGATGACGGATATGAACGGGTCGATATGGTCGAACGGCGGGGCCATTTTTCTGTGCGCGGTGATATTATCGATGTATTTGCCGTAAACTATGAACAGCCGCTCCGTCTGGAATTTTTCGGCGATACACTGGAAAGCCTGCGCTTTTTTGATGCGTCGAGCCAGAAATCCCTCGATAAGACCGATACGGTCCGTATCCTTCCTTTTGCTATAGATGGCGATAAAGACAAAGAACATACGATCCTCGATTATCTTGACGAAGGCGTTATTATCTGGGATGAACCCAACCGCTGCCGGGAAAATTTAAAGAAATTCCTGAAAGAAAGCGCCGATTACAAAGAATGGCTCTGTTCATGGCGATCTCTGTCCGGTGCAGAACGAAAGGGGACACAGATTGTCCTGTCTCTCATGGCTCAGTCCGTACCGGATATGATGATAGATTCGTCGGCAAGCTTTTCTGCCAAGGCCATGGCCAGTTTCCAGAAACAGTTTGACCTGCTTCACGATGAACTTTCGCATTGGCAGGAAAGCGGCGATGCGATTCTTTTTGTACTCGGCAGCCGCCAGCGGATCGCGACGCTGAAAAGCTGGTTTGCCCAGAACGGATTTTCCGTTTCTGCATACGAAGAGACGACACCCCTTGAGGCCAGCCAGATTTACCTGGCAGAAGGGGAAATACGAAATGGGTTCGAACTGCCTTATGCCAAGTTAGTCGTCATATCTGAACGGGATATTTACGGCATGCAGAAGCACCGCCTGCGCCATCACGTGCAGAAAGGGCAGGAAATCAACGTATTTACCGATCTCAAAGCCGGCGATTATGTCGTTCATGAAGTCCACGGCATCGGCCGCTACGCCGGCATCAAGACCATAGAAATCGACGGCGTCCATAAAGATTATCTGGAAATCCATTATGCCGGAAAAGATATCTTGTATGTCCCGACGGATCAGCTTAATCTGCTGCAGCGTTATATCGGTAATGAAGGTGATACGCCAAAACTGCACAAGATGGGTGGCAGTGACTGGCAGAAGACACGGGCAAAGGCGCAGAAATCGATTACGGACCTGGCGGAAAAACTGGTTGCAGTCTATGCCAAGCGTGAAATCGTCCCAGGATTTGCTTTCCCGCCGGATACGCCGTTCCAGAAAGAATTTGAAGATGCGTTCCCCTATGAAGAAACGGAAGATCAGCTGAAAGCCGTAGCAGAAATCAAAAAGAGCATGGAAAAACCATTCCCGATGGATTGTCTTGTCTGTGGCGATGTTGGTTTTGGCAAGACGGAAGTCGCCATGCGGGCCGTATTCAAAGCCGTCATGGGAGGCAAACAGGTTGCGGTCCTCGTCCCGACGACAGTTCTGGCCCAGCAGCATTTCCAGACTTTTACGGAACGGTTCCGTAATTTTGGTGTCAACTGTGATGTTCTCAACCGGTTCCGGTCACAAAAGGAAAAGAAGGACATCCTGCGCCGGACGCTGACCGGAGAAATCGATGTCCTTATCGGGACTCACAGTCTGCTCAATAAACGTGTGAAATTTAAAGATCTGGGGTTGCTTGTCGTCGATGAAGAACAGCGTTTTGGTGTGGCCCAGAAAGAAAAATGGAAAGCCTGGGCAGCCCATATCGATGTGCTGACTCTGAGCGCGACGCCGATACCACGTACGCTTCATATGTCCCTGGTCAATCTGCGCCAGATGTGTGTCATCGAAACGCCACCGACAGACCGTTTCCCCGTCCAGACCTATGTCACCGAATACGATGCCCGTATTGTCCGTGACGCGGTCATGCGGGAAAAGCACCGGGGCGGGCAGGTATTTTTTGTCTACAACATGGTAGATTCCATCGAAAAAATGAAAGACCAGCTTCAGGCATTACTGCCGGATTTATCTATCGGCATCGCCCACGGCCAGATGGCCGGGACACTGTTGGAACAGGTCATGTTCGACTTTTATGAAGGCCGCTATGATATTCTCCTGTGTTCCAGCCTCGTCGAAAACGGTCTGGATGTAGCCAATGCCAATACGATCATCATCTATGATGCGGACCATTTCGGCCTGTCCCAGCTGTATCAGATGCGGGGCCGTGTCGGCCGCAGTCATCGCATGGCCTATGCCTATTTCCTGTACCGCCGGGATAAAGTCCTGTCGGAAGTGGCAGAAAAACGTCTTCAGGCAATTAAGGAATTTACCGAACTGGGCTCAGGGTTTAAAATAGCCATGCGCGATTTGGAAATCCGCGGTGCCGGCAATCTCCTGGGACGGGAACAGCATGGCAATATTGCCAGTGTCGGGTTTGCCATGTACTGCAGCATGCTGGAAAAAGCCATCGCCAAAGCCCAGAAAGGACAGAGCGATGAACTGCCGCCACCGGAAACGGTCATGGAAACGCATATTGATGCCTTTATCGATGATGCCTACATCAGCAACGGCGGACAGAAGATAGAAATGTATCAGCGTCTGGCCACTATTACCGACGAAAAAGAATTGAATGATTTGGAAAAAGAACTACTGGACCGCTACGGTCGTCCTACCCGTCCCGTAGAGACGCTGCTCCACGCGACGCGGATCCGTCTTACGGGACGCAGCCTGGGCCTTACACTCATCGCCCAAAAACGGGACACGCTGGAATTGAAGTGGCGCAGCCTGCAGGATATGCCACCGCTGGCAGAGCTGACAGGGCCGCTGCGGCGCCGGTTCCGTACGGTACCGGGTATGCCCCTAATGCTGCGGATCAGTCTTGCCGGGGTAGAAGATATCCTGACCTTCTTAGATCAGATTTTTGCGTCTTTCAACACAGTGAGAAAGGGGAATTCCCTTGGCTAACGTTTCTTTCCTGCGGGGAGCTATGGTGCTCACCGTTGCCGGGATTGTCGTAAAAATCCTGGGCGGCGTGAACCGCATTCTCCTGTCCCGCCTTCTGGGCGGTGAGGGAATCGGTCTCTATCAGATGGCCTATCCCATGTATATCCTGCTGCTCAGTATTGTCGGCGCCGGCATTCCTATTGCTGTCTCCATCATGGTGGCCGAGCAGGCGGCCCGGGGCAATTACAGCGGTACGCGGAGGATTTTTCACGTTACTCTGGCTTTCATGGCTGTCATTGCCGTTTTGTGCGGTCTGGGCATGGTGCTGGGAGCCCGCGCACTCATTGCTACGGGGCTTGTCAGTGATGAACGGGCCTACTGGCCTCTGGTCGTACTGGCTCCGGCTTTGTCTTTATCTGTCCTGACCTGCTGCTTTCGCGGCTATTTCCAGGGCCTGCAGCTCATGACTCCGACAGCTTTGTCCCAGATGCTGGACCAGTTCGTCCGGGTGTGTGTCATGCTTACGCTGGCCTGGGTCCTTTTGCCATATGGATTGGTACCGGCTGCCTCCGGAGCTGCTTTTGGCGCTGTCCCCGGTGCAGCGGCTGGACTCTGTATCATCGCCGCATTGTACATCCGCCATGAAAAAAAAGAGCAGCTACCCGATACAGGAACATTTGCACCGTTACACGTCCTGACTGTCATCAGACGCCTGGTTGTCCTTGCCGTTCCGGTCGCGGCAGCTAATATGCTGCTGCCAGCCGTAGCCAGTATTGATTTGTTCATCGTGCCGCGCCGTCTCATTGCTGCCGGATACACGGCTCATGAAGCTACGGCCCTGTTCGGCTATCTTTCTGGCATGGCTAACGGGCTGGTGCAGCTGCCGGCTATCCTGACTATGGCTCTTGCTACCAGTCTCGTCCCGGCAGTCTCGGCAGCCCTTGCCAGTGGCAGAAGAGATCTGGTGCTGGCGCGGACCCATACGGCCATGCGCATTGCCTGCCTGATTACTATTCCCGCTTCCCTGGGACTGGCTGTACTGGCCGTGCCTATTTCACGGCTGCTCTATGCGACACCGGCTGCAGGGCCTTCCATCTGTGTCCTGGGACTGTCAGTGTTCCTCATCGGCCTGCAGCAGGTCACGGGTGGTCTCCTGCAGGGATTGGGCCGTACGGCAATTCCTCTGTATAATATGGCCGCCGCGGCCATTGTCAAAATCGCCCTGAGCTGGTATCTGACGGCCCTGCCCTGGCTGGCTGAAGTAGGGGCCGCCTGGGCGACCAATGCCGATCTGGCTATTGCTGCCGCACTCAATTTATATTTTGCCCGGCGCTACTGCCGCTATGCCGTACAATGGCTTTATATAGGAAAACTATTTCTGGCGGCAGCGGCCATGGCCGGGACAGCCTGGTTTGTCCACAAAGGTTTGTCGGCAGTAGCTCCTGACGCGCTGGCCACGGTCGCCGCTATGGGAATGGCAGCACTGATTTACATCATTTGTCTGTTTGCCTTCCGGGCTATCGCCACTGAGGATGTTGCTAAAATCCCCGTATTGGGGCCCCGTATATATCGCTGGGTAAAAAAACTGGAATAATGACGTTATGGAAAAGAGGCTGATTATGGGAACGATACATATTGTCGGGCTGGGTCCGGGAGATGCCGGCCTGATTACACTTTCGGCTTTCCGGCTTATGCAGGAAGCGCGCTGCCTGCTGCTGCGGACGGCTGTGCATCCGTCTGTTTCTATGCTCGATGAAGCACATATTGCCTACGAGGCACTGGACCGTTTTTATGAACAGGGGACATCTTTTGACAGCGTCTATCAGGGCATTACTGATTATGTGCTGGACCGGGCATCGGAAGGAGATGTCGTCTATGCCGTGCCGGGTAGTCCCGTCGTAGCGGAACGGACGGTACTTATGCTGGAAAAAGAGGGAGCGGGACGTCATATCCCCGTCGTAGTCCATCCGGGGATGAGTTTCCTCGAAGT
>NZ_ONTA01000122.1:0-2576 GCF_900320625.1 Megasphaera sp. DJF_B143 | reverse complement strand
GTCTATGGTCAGCCGTGAATTCTCGCCGATGGAACCGGTCGTCGTTACGGTCGGCGAAGTCAAAGCCGGCTACCGCTGGAATGTCATTGCCGAAAGTGCTCATCTCGGTGGCACATCCCGCTGCTTCAGCAAAGAAATCTTTACGGCTCTCCCGAAAGTCATCGATCGCATCGCCAGCGAAACAGCTGCCGCCTATCGGGCTACGGCTGTTACAAAAAATACAGTACTCTGCCCGCCGGTCATCAACGATGAACACATGGCTGCCGTTGTCCAGGGTGCATCCCGCAAAGTCATTGCTCCTGATGCTCCCGTAGCAGTTCCAGCCACCATGGGCGGTGAAGATTTCGCTTTCTTCATGGATAAAGTTCCTGGCTGCGTCTGCCAGCTTGGTATCCGCAATGAAGCTTGCAAAGCCGTTTATCCACAGCATTCCTGCTACTACACCGTAGATGAAAGTGCCCTCCTGGGCGGTGCTATGCTCTATGCGCAGACAGCACTGGATTTCAATGCTGAAAAATAATCTGTCCACGTCTCGTAAAAAGACCTGCCGCACATGCAGCAGGTCTTTTTATTACGTTCAAATTATCATTATACTTTTGCCATCTTAGACATGGATACATGTCCCGGGTCCCAGAAAATAATATCCCCCGTCCGGAGTGACTCAGAAACGTTGATCGTACGCTGGTTACTGGATCCTTTGAAGAGAAGGGTAACGTCTTTTTTCTCCAGGACAAATTCTCCATCGACGAGAACGTCAATATAGGACAGCAGCTCTTTCGTTTCCGGTACACTGGATACCATGCGCCCCAGAAGATCCCGGTCAAAAAGGTATCCCGTAAAGCACCATACATCCTTATGAGGATAGGTCTGCCGGACCCGCCGCAACAGAGGCAGCAGGCCTTTCTGATTGACTGGTTCCATGGGCTCTCCTCCCAGAAGAGTCAGTCCCTGATAGCATTCTTCCCCCAGTAAGGTTATAATCTTGTCTTCTGTTTCCTGTGTATATGGTTTTCCATAAGAAAAGTCCCAGGTCATGGGATTAAAACATCCTTTGCAATGGTGTGTACAACCGGATACAAATACACTCAGCCGCACGCCCGGACCATTGGCAATATCGTATTCTTTTATTTCTGCATAATTCATGACTCTGCCTCCGCGATGAAAGGAGGAGCTGTCTCAGGCAGACAACTCCTCTATGGTCAGACATTTTGCTGTTCTTATAAATGAAGCACCCGGTCCTTGATTTCCTGTGTACGCCCCTGATTCCAGAACTGGGTGCCGATGTATCCACAGGTCCGGCGGGCAACGGACATCTTGCTCTGATCCCGGTTGCCACAGTTCGGGCATTCCCAGACCAATTTTCCGCTGTCATCTTCTACGATTTTGATTTCACCGTCATATCCACAGACTTCACAGTAATCGCTCTTCGTATTGAGTTCTGCATACATAATATTGTTATATATGTATTTCATAACTGTCAGGACGGCCGGAATATTATTCTGCATATTCGGCACTTCAACATAGCTGATGGCGCCACCGGGCGAAAGGCGCTGGAAATCGGCTTCGAATTTCAATTTATGGAACGCATCAATCGGTTCCGTCACATGAACGTGGTAACTATTGGTGATATAATTTTTATCCGTTACACCTTTAATAATGCCAAACCGTTTCTGAAGGCATTTGGCAAAGCGGTATGTCGTCGATTCCATGGGCGTGCCATATACAGAATAACTGATATTTTCTGCCTGCCGCCATTCTTTGCATTTATCATTAAGACGCTGCATGACAGACAGGGCAAAATCCCGGCCTTCCGGTGTCGTATGGGATTTACCGAGCATGCGCATGCACATTTCATAGATGCCCGCATATCCGAGAGAAATCGTCGAATAGCCATTATACAGAAGCTTATCAATCGTTTCCCCTTTCTTCAGCCGTGCCAGAGCGCCATACTGCCAGAGAATGGGAGCTACGTCCGATACGGTACCGCAAAGCCGTTCATGACGGCAGCGCAGGGCCCTGTGACAGAGTTCCAGCCGTTCATCGAGGATGTTCCAGAATTTATCCATATCGCCATTAGACGAACAGGCCACGTCAACGAGATTGATGGTTACGACACCCTGATTGAAACGGCCATAAAATTTGTGGCTGCCATCGGGATTGCGCTGGGAATCTTCGACGGTAAGGAAGGACCGGCAGCCCATGCAGGTATAGACATTGCCCTGTTTCAGCTGTTTCATGATTTTTGCAGAAATGTAGTCCGGCACCATCCGTTTGGCTGTACATTGCGCAGCGAGTTCCGTCAGGTACCAATAGGGAGCGTCTTCACTGATATTATCTTCATCGAGGACGTAAATCAATTTCGGGAAAGCCGGTGTAATCCAGACTCCCTTTTCATTTTTGACGCCCTGCATACGCTGGTGCAACACTTCTTCAATAATCATGGCCAGATCGTCCCGGGTCTGACCTTCCGGCACTTCATCGAGATACATGAACATCGTCACAAACGGTGCCTGTCCATTGCAGGTCATGAGTGTAATAAGCTGATACTGTATCGTCTGGATACCGCTCTTTACTTC
>NZ_ONTA01000081.1:0-4961 GCF_900320625.1 Megasphaera sp. DJF_B143 | reverse complement strand
TGCCTGAAAGAACTGAATCTGGACGATAAGCAATTTCCCCCGCGATCCGTTCTGGGAACTATCTCCGGAGCCAAGAATGCGCTCATGGATTCCCAGGCGTTCGCCCGCCGGGCCGGTGATTTCTATGAACAAAAAGTAGCCGATGTCTACGACCTGTATGAAAAGAAACTGAAAGCCAATAATGCCCTCGACTTCGACGATTTGCTGCTCCTGGCCGTGCGCCTGCTGCAGGAAAACGAAGAGGTCCGGGAAAAATATCAGGACCGGTTCCAGTATATTCTCGTCGATGAATATCAGGATACGAACCATGCCCAGTACATGCTGACCCACATCCTGGCGGCCAAATGGAAGAACATCTGCGTCGTCGGCGATGCCGATCAGAGCATCTACGCCTGGCGTGGTGCCGATATCCGCAATATCATGGATTTCAACCGCGACTACCCTCAGGCTGCGTCCATCAAGCTGGAGCAGAATTACCGTTCTACCAAAACAATCCTCAAAGCAGCCAATGCCGTCATCGACAACAATATGGACCGGCCGCAGAAGAATCTGTGGACGGAAAATCCGGAAGGCCATAAAATCATACATTATCACGCCCAGACGGAACACGATGAAGCCGATTATGTAGCGGGTGTCATCTATAACCGTCATACCATTGAAAATGAGCCGTACGGTGATATGGCCATCCTGTTCCGCACCAATTCCCAGTCCCGTGTGCTGGAAGAAAAACTGATGCGCTATTCGATTCCCTATACCATGGTAGGCGGTACGAAATTCTATGACCGCAAGGAAATCAAGGATATCATCGCCTATCTGCGCCTTTTGTATAATCCGGAAGACAGCCTGAGCCTGATGCGCATCATCAATGTACCGAAGCGCAACCTCGGCGCTACTACGCTGGAACATCTGGCAGAATATGCCGAAAAGAAGGGCATTTCCTTATTTGAAGCCCTTTCGTCTACGGAAGAAATCCCCGTCACCAAACGGGCCAAGGCCTCACTGGAACAGTTTTCCATCATGATTTTCGATTTGCTGGGCCATGTCGATGAATGGGATGTCCAGACCCTGATGGAAGAAGTCATCCGGCAGACCGGATATGGCGATATGCTCGATAAAGAAGCTGCCCATGATCCGCAGGGGGAAAGCCGTAAGGATAATGTCGGCGAATTTCTTTCCGTTGCCAAAGATTATGTCGATTCCAATCCGGAAGGGAGTCTGCAGGATTTCCTGGAAAATGTCGCTTTGGTCAGCGATGTCGATGAATTTGAAAGCAGCGATTCCAAGGTTACGCTCATGACGCTTCACGCCGCGAAAGGCCTGGAATTCCCTGTCGTATTTCTGGTCGGCATGGATGAAGGATTGTTCCCTCACAGCCGGACTCTCATGGACGAATCCCAAATAGAAGAAGAACGGCGCCTGGCCTATGTCGGCATTACCCGGGCGGAACGCCAGCTGTATGTGACCAATGCTTCGACGCGCACCATGTACGGCCGTATTTCCGCCTATCTTCCCAGCCGCTTCCTCGACGAAATCCCGGAATCGCTGGTTGAAGAGTACCACCGCCGCACGGCCATGCCCCAGAATCACGCCGGGGACGTGCCAGCACGGCAACGCGTGTCTATCCTGACCAAGCCGGTCACGACGAGTCTGCCCAAAAAGCACGCTGTCGATCACACCTGGCAGAAAGGCGATACGGTGCGCCATAAAATATGGGGAACCGGCAAGGTTCTGGAAGTCATAGGCAGTGGTGAAAATCTGCAGTTGAAATTGGAATTTCCCACTAAGGGTGTGCGCCAGGTCATGGCAAAATTTGCACCCATAGAAAAAGTGTAGCCACACAGGCTCACCGAGGAGGTCTGAATGGAAAAAGAAAAAGCGCGCCTGCTGGAATTGCGCAAGACGATCGATGAACTCAGCTATCAGTACTATACACTCGATAAGCCGACGATGACCGATTATGAATACGATATGCTGTACCGGGAACTGGAAACGATAGAAAAGAATCATCCGGACTGGGTGACGCCTGACTCGCCGACCCAGCGCGTCGGCTCGAAAATTTCCGGCGGCTTTGAAAAATATACCCACGACAGACCCATGCTCAGTATGGGAGATGTCTTCAACGACCAGGAACTGATGGAGTTTGATCAGCGTGTCCGCAGTGATCTGGGGGGAGAAGACCTGGAATATGTGGTCGAATTGAAAATCGACGGGCTGGCAGTCAATCTGATTTATGAAAATGGCCAGTTCATCCGTGGCGTTACCCGCGGAGACGGGCGGGTCGGTGAAGATGTCACCAATAATGTCCGTACTATCCGTACGATCCCCCTTCATATCGACAGCACTTCCCCCCACATGGAAATCCGCGGCGAAGTCTATATGCCGATACAGGCCTTTGAACAACTAAATGCCCAGCGCCGCGATGACGAGCTGGAACCTTTCGCCAATCCCCGCAATGCCGCGGCCGGATCGCTGCGGCAACTTGACCCGCAGATTACGGCCCAGCGCAAACTCGCCTTTTTCGCCTATGCCATCGGGGGAACGGTAGGCATTGACATTCCCAGCCAGGAAGCACTGCTGGAAGATCTGAAAGCATTTCACTTCCAGGTCAACAAGGAATACCGGAAGTTTAAGACGATGGCCGATGTCATTACGTTCATCCATAGCTGGGATGACCGGCGGGACAAGCTGCCATATGCGACAGACGGCATGGTCGTCAAAGTCAATTCCTTCGCCCAGCAGGCCCGTCTGGGGAACACGGTCAAGATTCCCCGCTGGGCCATCGCCTATAAATTCCCGCCGGAACAGGCCCGTACGAAGGTGCTGAATATTTCTGTCAGCCTGGGCCGGACCGGGGTTCTGACACCGGCTGCCGACCTCAAACCGGTCCGTCTCGCCGGGACTGTAGTCAAACGGGCCACGTTGCACAACGAAGACTATATCCGCGAAAAGGATATCCGCATCGGCGATACGGTAATCATCCAGAAGGCAGGAGAAATCATTCCCGAGGTGGTCCGCGCTGTTACAGCTGACCGTGATGGCAGCGAACAGGTATTTTCCATGCCGGCCCGCTGCCCGAGTTGTGGCGGACCGGTCGTACGCCGCGAAGGAGAAGCGGCTACGCGCTGTATCAATCCCGACTGTCCGGCCGTCAT
This sequence comes from Megasphaera sp. DJF_B143, assembly GCF_900320625.1. Taxonomy (NCBI): domain Bacteria; kingdom Bacillati; phylum Bacillota; class Negativicutes; order Veillonellales; family Veillonellaceae; genus Megasphaera; species Megasphaera sp. DJF_B143. The sequence continues at coordinate 1,809 of NZ_ONTA01000081.1, read as the reverse complement.
CCTCGAACGGGTCGCCCATTTCGTTTCCCGCAATGCCATGAATATTGACGGCCTCGGCGATGCCATCGTCAGCCAGCTCCTGGATCATCATCTGATCCATACCGTAGCCGATATTTATGGCCTGAAAAAGGAAGATTTACTGGACCTCGACGGATTTGCCGATAAATCGGCAGATAATCTGCTGAAAGCTATCGAAACGAGCAAACATGTAGGCCTGGCACGGGTCTTGTTTGCCCTGGGAATCCGCTTTGTCGGTGCCAAAGCTGGTCGGATCCTGGCCGAATGTTTCGGATCCATCGATGCCATCATGACAGCTAAGGCAGACGAATTGACCGTCATTGACGAAATCGGCCCGCGTATTGCCGAAAGCGTCGTATCCTATTTTGCCGATGATAAAAGCCGGGCCCTCATCGAGCAACTGCGCCAGTACGGTGTCGATATGACTTGTGAAAAACGGCAGCTCATCAATGCTTCCTTTGATGGGGAAGTAGTCGTCCTCACAGGAAAACTGGAATCCATGACCCGCCAGGAAGCGCAAAAAGCCGTGGAAGACCGCGGTGGCCGGTGTACTTCGTCAGTTACGAAAAAGACGACTCTCGTCATAGCCGGTGCCGATCCGGGAAGTAAGTATGAAAAAGCACAGCAGCTGGGCACACATATCATCTCAGAAGCGGAATTCCGTGAATGGCTGGAGCGGGAATGATAACGCATTAGAGAGTCATGACGCTGTCCGTGGCAGTGTCATAGTCAGGGGACTGCAGCAAAATGGGAAAACAAGGCCCGTTCTGTTACAGTCCTCCTTTTCTCTGTGACTTTAGTATGAAAAGTCTTGATTTATTTCATTAATAATGAAATAATATACATAACAAATATCCTATGTTGAAGGACTGATGCAACATGAAAAATAACAAGCTGACGATTGGACAAATGGCAAAAATGAATCATACGACAATCAGTACGCTTCGCTTGTATGATAAACTGGGCATTTTAAAGCCAATCTATGTCAATCCAAACAGCAATTACCGGTATTATGACATCCGTCAGTGCATCACTTTCCGTGCCATACAATTTCACAAAAATATCGGATTAAGCTTAAAAGAAGTTGAAAATATATCCAAAACAGATACATTTTCTTATGTCGAAGAATTATACTATCGCCGTCTTGATGAACTATCCAAACAAATCGAAGCCCTTAATGCCCAGCAGCGGGCTATCATCCGATCTCTCCATGCAATCCGCCATATCGTCGATCTGCCTCCCGTCGGGACAACCAGCCTGACGTACTTCGATACAGAATATGCGTATACCAAACCAGCAGAGCGCGATTACTTAAAAGAAGATTCCGGCAGCGTAGAACTGGGGATTTCTCATCTTTTGGAGGACATGGAAAAAAACAACTATTCTTATGAATATGCCTTCTTTATTGGCCTGACGGTCCGACGTGAAGATTTTCTTTCTAATAGTGCGAGAAGTGATATGTTATGCCTGTATGTTGACCGGTCGTATGCGGACAAACGCCATATCCAGGAGCAGCCTCAGGGTCTCTACGCCTGCATATATTTTGACACGTTCAGCAGAATTGGCGAATACATGGATAAACTGTACCAGTTTTGCCAGGAAAAAAACTGTACGATTACAGGAGATGTCATTTGCCGTTGGATGGGAACGATGAATCTGCAGCGGTTCATTAATCATGAAGAATTTTTACGCCTGCAAGTACCTGTCACTCTTCCTGAACCACCGGATATAAACGTTTAACTATTTTTTCAAACAGAGTTTAAAATCGTATAGTTTTAGTTAATTTGTCTA
>NZ_ONTA01000121.1:0-12451 GCF_900320625.1 Megasphaera sp. DJF_B143 | reverse complement strand
CACAGCCACCTGGTCATTCTCATGCATGATGCCAGTGGCCATCAGGCGACGGTAGAAGCTTTGCCGGGACTCATTAAACTGCTCAAGAGCCAGGGCTATACATTCCGCGTCGTCACAACGGCCATTCCGCCGAGCTGGTGATGGTATACAAAAGTCCTTGACAAGGAAACAATTTCGGTATAGTATATGTTTATCTCATTTTAAATTTTAGTTCAGCAAGGAGCCGTACCATGAATAACGTTATGTCTTTCACGGCAGTTGCATATAGCTTTAGAAACAGCCAGGCCTACCTGTATTTGGGCACTGGCTATTTTTGCTGTGATAAATGCATAGACGATATAAAGACATGGGTAGTTTGAATCAGTGGAAAATATCACTGTATAAGACGGCAGCGGCGGATGCAGCATAAGGCAGGCTCATGGGAGCCTGCTTTTTTTATGGTATGCTATCTGATTCCTGTTGCAGACCGTACGGTATAAAAGAAAATCAGGGGAACCTCTTTTTCTAGCGTACGTCATTTAGTATACTAAAGAGGAAACGTTGCCAACAGCTATCAGGCAGCGAATATTTTGGGGGGAACGCAATGGAAAATACAGACAGTGGTTTTTTTACGGATTATGTCATCGCGATTGTCGGGCTGGGACTTATTGGCGGTTCGTATGCCAAGGGATTACGAAAATTACATGTCAGGTCTATCATTGGGATTGACGTTAATCAGGCGGCTCTGGCAGAGGCACTGGCCGATGGTTCCATTGATGAAGCATCGAATGATGGCAGTCAGCTTCTGGGGGAGGCCGATATAGTCATTTTCTGCATGGCTGCAGATGCTATGATGGCGTTTATTGGACAGCACCGTCAGGATTTTAAACAAGGGGCTCTGCTGACAGATGTCGCTGGCATCAAAGGAGATTCGGCTGACCGGATCAGGTCACTGCTCCGGAATGATCTGGATTTTGTCCCGGGACATCCAATGGCAGGAAGGGAAGGCAGTGGCTATGGCATGTCCCGGGCTGAAATTTTTGATGGCGCCAATTATATACTCGTACCTATGGAAGGCAATAAGCCGGAACATGTCGATGTGATTGAACGGATGGCACGTGCCCTTGGCTGTGCCCACGTGGTACGCGTAGGAGCAGCAGAACACGATAAACTTATTGCTTATACGAGCAGTCTGCCCCATGTTTTGGCCATATCTCTCATAAATAGTGAATCGATGGATACGATGACGCGGTATTTTGTTGCCGGCAGTTTCCGTGACGGGACACGCGTTGCAGATATTAATGCCCCGCTCTGGACCAAACTGTTCCTTTCTAATAAGGATAACCTTTTGAAAGAAATTGACCGGTTCAGTGCATCGTTGAAAGCGTTTGCCGAACTGCTTTCTGATGAGGATACCAAGGGCATGACCCAATTTTTACAGCAGGCCGCTTTGCGGAGAAGGGAATTAGTTCATGAAACAAATCCACGTTGAATTAGGAAACGATTCGTATGAAATCTATATTGAAAATGGCCTTCTCGACCGGGCCGGCAACTATATCCGCAGTCTGACAAAAGCAGAAACAGTTGCCATCATTACGGACAGCACATTGGAACCACTCTATGGTAAACGCCTGGAACGGAGCCTGCAGCAGGCAGGATTCCGGACCGGATGCATTGTCATTCCCGCAGGAGAAGCGTACAAAAATGCTAATCAGCTGTTAGACATCTATCAGAAGCTGTCGGACCTGGGTATTACCCGGTCGGATATGATTATTACCTTCGGTGGCGGCGTCGTCGGAGATCTGGGAGGTTTTGCGGCAGCTACGTTCCTGCGGGGCGTGCCGTTTGTTCAGATTGCTACCTCTATCATCGCCCAGGTGGACAGCAGTGTCGGTGGTAAAGTGGCGATTGATCTGCCGAGCGGCAAGAATCAGGCCGGTGCTTTTTATCAGCCTAAAGCCGTATTAATTGACCCGGATTTATTGCAGACACTGCCGGAACGGTTTGTCCGCGATGGATTGGGAGAAGTCATCAAATACGGTTGTATCCGTGATGCGGGCCTGTTTTCCCTTATGGAAACACTGGATGAACATAGCATTACTTCTCATTGGGATGAAATTATAGAAACTTGCTGCCGGATTAAGGCGGATGTGGTGGAACACGATGTGTATGATATGGGGGAACGAATGATCCTGAATTTCGGCCATACAATCGGGCATGCGATTGAACGCTTGTATGGGTTTGGTCACTATACTCATGGGGAAGGCGTTGCCATAGGAATGGCTCTTCTCACGGCACGGACTGAGGCACTGGGACTGACCGAAGCGGGGACGGCCCGACGTCTGGTGGACATCCTGAAACGATATCACCTTCCGTATACGGTGGACGCATCGGCTGACGAGTTGTTACCTTATATCGGACATGATAAGAAAAAACGCGGTTCTCATATGACACTCATCATCCTCAATCGGATTGGTTCCTGCCGGCTGCTGCCAGTGGAACTGGCTGATCTTTCGACTTATATCACAGGAGGCACACCATCATGAATATCTGCATGACACCCCATCCGTTCGGGGGCGTACTGGCCGTCCCATCATCGAAAAGCCTGGGACACCGCGATCTTATCTGTGCCGCTCTGGCAGAAGGAGAAAGCGTGGTCGAACATATTTCCCCATCGGAAGATATCGAAGCGACTTGCCGGGTTCTCCGCCATTTTGGTGCTCAAATAGAAGAAATTTCCGATACACTGCCAGGCCGCGTTTCCTATCGAATACAAGGCGGTATCCGCCAGGATCGCAATCCTGTGACGGTTGATTGTGGTGAATCGGGTTCGACACTGCGTTTCCTTATCCCGCTGGGACTTTTGACCGGCCGCACTGTCACGTACACGGGCCGGGGACGCCTTGTTTCACGGCCTCTCCAGCCATATTATGCTATCTTCCAGTCCCGCCATATTGCCTATCAGACAGCTGACGACGGCGGTCTTCCTCTGACGGTGACGGGGACACTCTCTCCCGGCGCGTATACTCTGCCGGGCAATGTCAGTTCCCAGTTCTTTACAGGGCTGCTCCTGACACTGCCACTCCTTACGGGAGATTCGGCTCTCTATAGCTCGACGACACTGGAATCAGCCAGTTATGTCGGCCTTACCCTGGATACGATGGCCCGCCATGGCGTGCAGGTTGAAGAAGAAAAACCAGGTGTGTATCAGATTGCTGGCGGTCAGTCGTACCAGCCGGGCCGGTACGAGGTAGAAGGAGATTATTCCCAGGCTGCATTCTGGCTGGCCGCAGGCTGTCTGGGCCATGATGTGAAACTGACCGGCCTCCGCCGCCACAGCGCCCAGGGAGATGAAGTCATCGTCGATATTATCCGCCGCATGGGTGGCAGGATAACAGAAGAACCAGACGGCCTCATGGCCAGTCCGTCTGCTTTAAAAGGGACGACGATTGATGCCGGCGACTGCCCGGATCTGGTCCCGGTGCTGACGGTTTTGGCGACGGCTGCCAGCGGCACGACTCATATCGTCAATGCCGCCCGTGTCCGCCTCAAGGAATGTGACCGGCTCCACGCCATGGCAGAAGAATTGAATAAATTAGGCGGCAGGATAACAGAAGAACCAGACGGCCTCATCATTGAAGGTACCGGCCAGGTTCATGGTGGATGCGTACAGGCCTGGAACGATCATCGCATTGCTATGTCTCTGGCAGTGGCTTCCCAGATTGCTGAAGGGCCGGTACAGATCGATGGGGCAGAATGTGTCAGGAAATCCTATCCCCGGTTCTGGCAGGATGTGGCGGCTATGGGCGGAACATATACAGAGGAGGCTGGCAGTGATGAATAATACCTTTGGATATCATGCAGGACTGACAATTTTTGGAGAATCTCATGGAAAGGCCATCGGGGCCGTCCTGGACGGACTTCCTGCCGGTATTTCTATCGACTGGGATGCCGTACGGCAGGAAATGGCCCGTCGTGCTCCCGGAAGGAATGCTATGTCTACGGCACGACAGGAAGCCGATGCCTTTGAAATCGAAAGCGGTTATTTCAACGACCACACGACAGGAACACCGCTGTGTGTCCTGATACGCAATAATGATCAGCACAGCCGGGATTATGACCAGCTGCGCCATATGATGCGGCCCGGTCATGCCGATTACAGCGGTAAGGTACGGTATGACGGATACAATGATTACCGCGGGGGCGGTCATTTTTCCGGCCGTATTACAGCACCACTCGTCTTTGCCGGTGCCATAGCTTCCCAAATCCTGGCCAGGGAAAGTATCTGCATAGGGGCCCATATCCTGCGCATCGGACAGGTTGCTGACCGCCATTTTGCTCCCTGCGGTGAGTCGCCATCCCTGTTTCAGCAATTGAAACAGCAGACGCTGCCTGTCCTTGATGGAACTAAGGCGGCTTTGATGGAACAGGAAATCCTGACAGCCAAAAGCCAGCTCGATTCGGTAGGTGGCTTGATAGAAGGGCAGATATTGGGACTGCCGGCAGGCCTGGGTGATCCGTTCTTCGATTCGGTCGAAAGCCGGCTGTCTCATATGTTTTTCTCTATTCCTGCCGTCAAAGGGGTAGCCTTTGGTGATGGATTTGACATGGCATCGCATCATGGCTCTGAAATCAATGACTCCTTTTATTATGACGGGACAGTGGTCAGGACGCGCACCAATCACAATGGGGGAATCAATGGCGGTATCACTAATGGGATGCCGGTCAATTTCCACCTGGTCATCAAGCCGACGGCATCCATTTCGAAAGAACAGGATACCATCGATACGGATACACAGGCGGATTGTAAACTGGTCATTAAAGGGAGACATGATCCCTGCATTGTCCAACGGGCCGTACCTGTCGTAGAAGCGGCCACGGCCTGGACCATACTGGATATTTTCCTCGGCAGCAGGAAGACAGGTGGCGCTCATGACTAAGACGAAGCCAATGGCCATCGCTTGTTTTGGCTTGCCCGGGTCTTATACGTATGAAGCGATGATGTCCTATTTTGACGGGAAAGATATAGAACCTCAGTATGCCTCACAGTTTGAAGATGTCGTCCAGGCCGTGGCGCGGCGACAGGTGCGTTACGGGGTCCTGCCCATTGAAAATTCCTCAACGGGCGGTATTACTGATGTGTACGATCTGATTCACCGCTATGATTGCCACATTGCCGGAGAAAAGTACGTGCGTATCGAACATAATCTGCTGGGAGTGCCCGGAGCGACTCTGGCCGATATACACGAAGTCTATTCCCATCCCCAGGGCATTGCCCAGTGCCGGGAATTCCTGAAAGGCCATGAAAGCTGGCTGCTTCATCCGTATTTCAGTACATCCCAGAGTGCCGAAATGGTGCATAATACGGGCGATGTCCACATCGGAGCCATTGCTAATACCATATCGGCCGATATGTACGGGCTTACCATACTGGCCCGCCATATCAACGACAACACCATGAACTATACCCGGTTTTTCATTATTTCTGCAGAAATGGAAGAAAGCGATGATATGGACAAGATTACGCTGGTATTGACGACCAAACACAAGCCCGGTGCGCTGTATCATGTGTTAGGCCATTTCTTCTATAATGCCATGAATATGACTCATCTGGAATCGCGGCCTATCAAGGGGCGTCCGTTCGAGTATTTTTTCCATATTGATGTCATGGGTAATATACGGAATCCGGCAACAGCTATCGTACTGCACAATCTGGAAGAACATTGTAATTATTTTAAAATCCTTGGGAATTATCCATCTGACAAAGGGGGCAATATTCGATGAAAGCAGGACTAATAGGAAAAAAACTGGGGCACACGGCTTCTCCGGCTATTCATGAAAAAATTTTTCAGGCTATGGGTGTGTCCGGAACCTATGATGTACTGGAAATGCCCCCGGACAGTCTGGCAGAAAATTTAAAACGTCTGGCACAGGATGGATATACAGGCTGTAATGTTACCATTCCCTATAAAAGGGATGTCATGCCCTATCTGACGGATATATCCCGGGAAGCACGGATCATCGGGGCCGTCAATACGATTCATTTCACCGATGAAGGAGCATTCGGATATAATACCGATTATGGCGGATTTGGCAGGTCTCTGGAACAGGCTGGTATCGGAGTTGCCGGACAGGACTGCGTCGTCCTGGGGACCGGAGGAGCCGCCAGAGCCATCATCCAATATCTGGCAGACAAGAACGCCAGGTCGATTACAATTGTTTCCCGCCAGCCTCATTCCAAGATAGAATTTGATGCATTCACGAAGAAAATCGGAGCATCGGAGATAGATTACCAATCGCTTGAAATGTCTCGCGGCGGGGATGTACTGGTCAACTGCACGCCTGTAGGCATGTTTCCCCGCATGGACGGATGCCCTGTTTCTGAAGCATGCATTGCGGCCTTTCCGGCTGTCGTAGATCTCATTTATAATCCCAAAGATACAGAACTTTTGAAAACGGCACGCCGCCATGGTGCCCGGACACGGAACGGCATGTACATGCTCGTGGCTCAGGCAGTGGGGGCAGAAGAACTATGGACGGGGCAGAAAATTGCTTCATCCATAGTTGAACAGATTGCTAAGGAAATGGAGCACCTCTATGAATGATAAACGGAATATTATCATTATTGGCATGCCCGGCTGTGGGAAAAGTACGTTGGGAAAAGCTCTTGCCAGCCGGCTGAACCGCCCCTTTTATGATGCCGATGATGTCATTGTCTGGCAGGAAGGAAAATCCATTCCGGAACTCTTTGCCATCAGTGAAGACTGTTTCCGCGATGCCGAAGTCCGGGCCAGCCGGTTTCTGGCGTCTAAAGAAGGGATTGTCGTCGCCTGTGGGGGAGGCGTCATTAAACGGCCGGAAAATATCTCTATATTCAAGAAAACGGGTACGGTCTTTTTCCTGGATCGTTCTCCCGAAGATATCGTCAGCGATGTTGATGTCTCCGTACGGCCCCTCTTGAAAGATGGCAGGCAAAAAGTGTATGATCTCTATGAAGAACGCATCGGTCTGTACCGGGAGGCTGCCGATTACTGTATCCGCAACGATAAGCCTATGGAATCGGTCCTCGACGAATTTGAAACACTGATTGGAAATATCCCGTAATATAAAAACCGACTGCCGTGTGGAGCAGAAATTGCTTCATGCGGCAGCCGGTTTTTGTCGTATGCTGGGAAAAAGAAAATGAGCAGTGTGATTCAGCCATGGAGCGCCTGTAAAATCTGGTGCAGTGTCGTTACTTCCAGCTGGCCCGGGGCAGAGGCCTTTTTGGCTGAACCAAAGGTCAGAGAAGATCCGAAACATTCTCCGCTGATGCGGCTGATAGCACCGAGGCGTCCCATAGACATGGTGATGAGCGGTTCATCAGGATACTGGGATTTGATAGCTTCCGTCGCCGATAAGAGAGTCAATACGTCCTTCGCTGATTTGGGCATGCAGGCCAGTTTTGCAACATCAGCTCCCAGCTTTTTCATGCCGATGAGACGGCCTGTGATTTCGTCGAAGGATGGCGTCTTATGAAAATCGTGGCTGCTCATGATGACCGTGATGCCATATTCTTTGGCAACTGTCAAAGTCTTTTTGATGTCCTCGCGGTCACGGAAGTATTCAATGTCCACAGCATCGATGGTACCGCTTTTGATAGTATAGTCCAGGAGAGAGAAGTAGTAGCTTTCGGGAACGTCCGTTTCGCCGCCTTCTTCTTTCGTGCGGAACGTGAACAGGATGGCTTCGTCCGGTAATTCCTGCCGGACGGCTGTCAGGGCCTGGCCGACGGCATCCAGGGACAGGACATCCTTTAGAAAGTCGATGCGCAATTCGACGACATCATATATCTTATCCTTTAGATAGCGGCATTCCTGGACGAGTTCGTCCAGGGAACGGCCGACAATGGGAACACAAATTTTCAGCATGCCGTTATCGAGGGGCACGTTGCCAATTTTTACCATAATATATATTCCTCCTAATGCAGCAGATTTTTCTCTTTTGACGATATTATAACGTACGCAGCTGATGCAGGCAATGAAAGAGTATCAGAATATAGCCGGATGACAGGGAGGACGATACAGATTTTGGGTCATACGGTACTTTTTTCTTGACAAATGGGATGACATTAACTATAATGAATAAAAATTCAATAAATATTCATTAAAATAAATCAAGCTGTACATACAGCATCTAAGGAGTGGCACCATGAAAACGAAAGTATTTATTGACGGTCATTCAGGTACGACAGGACTGCGCATCCATGAACGGCTGGCAGCACGTCAGGATATTGAATTATTACAGATTTCTGAAGAATTGCGAAAAAATCCGGATGAAGTAAAAAAATATATGAAAGCGGCAGATATTGCATTTCTCTGCCTGCCTGACGCAGCGGCCGTCGAAGCGGCCGGTCTGGCTGAAGGAACCGGCGTCAAAATCATTGATACATCTACGGCTCACCGCATTGCACCGGGATGGGTCTATGGATTCCCTGAATTATCAAAGGAACAGAGCGGAAAGATTGCTCATAGCAGTCGTGTCGGCAACCCCGGCTGCCATGCCAGTGGCGTCATTTCCCTTGTCCAGCCTTTGACCGCTGCCGGTATGATGCCTGCTGACTATCCCGTTACCGCTTTTTCCCTTACGGGGTACAGTGGTGGTGGCAAAAAGATGATAGCTGCCTATGAAGGAGAAAAGACGACAGACCTCCTGTCACCCCGCCAGTACGGACTGGGACAGACGCATAAACATCTGCCAGAAATTGTTACCATCTGTCATCTGGCGGATAAACCGATGTTTTCGCCGATTGTAGATGATTATTACAGTGGCATGGAAGTGACCGTCCCGGTCTTTACGAAACTGCTGAAGGGCGCGCCGGGCATACAGGATGTATGGGAGACATTGGCGGCCCATTATGATGGCTGTGACTTTATACATGTACGACCCCTGGGGGAAGATAAAGGTGGTTTTCTGGCGGCCAATGACATGAGCGGCCGCGATGACATGGAAATTTTCGTCACAGGAAATGATCAGCGGATTCTCCTTACTTCCATTTTTGACAATCTGGGGAAGGGTGCATCGGGAGCCGCTATCGAGAATATGAATATCATGCTTGGCATAGATCCGAAAACGGGTCTGAATCTGGGAGATTAAGGAGAATCGTACAGTTATGACAACGACAACTTTTATGGATCACGACATACAGGAAGTGAGCAATGCCCAGAAGGCACGCATTTTGCGCGATGCCCTTCCTTATATCCGGGAGTATTACGGCAAAGTCGTAGTCGTCAAATATGGCGGCAATGCGATGGTCAATGAAGAACTCCGCAAAGCCGTACTGGCAGATATTGTGCTTTTGCACCTCATTGGTGTCAAAGTTGTCCTGGTCCACGGCGGCGGACCGCATATCAAGGATATGCTCAATCAGGTGGGGTTGGAATCGAAATTCCTGAACGGCCTGCGTGTAACTGATGAAGCGACGATGAAAATCGTTCAGATGGTACTGGCCGGTCAGGTCAATAAGGATCTGGTCAACCTCCTGGGATCATTGGGAGGCAAAGCCATTGGTTTATGCGGTATCGACGACGATATGATCCAGGTAAAAAAACAAAGTGATGAACTGGGACTGGTCGGGGAAATCACTCATATCAATCCGGAACTCATCCATGACAGTCTGGCCAATGGATACATTCCCGTCATTTCGTCTATTGGAACCGATGGCAAAGGCGTTTCCTATAATATCAATGCCGATACGGCGGCGGCTGAAATTGCCGGTGCTCTCCAGGCAGAGTGCATGATTTCCCTGACCAATATCGACGGTGTGCTCCGCAATCCTGAAGATCCGTCCACCTTGTTCCATAGCCTGACTATGCAGGAGGTGCAGAAGCTTACTGACGAAGGAATCATTGCCGGTGGCATGATCCCCAAAGTCAAATGCTGTACTGACGCTATCGACTGTGGTGTAAAGCGAGTATTCATCATCAATGGTACAGTACCTCACGCTATTCTCATCGAAATGCTGACCGAAGAAGGGCTGGGAACTATGTTTGTTAAACAATAATGCCTCGATGACTGTTGTTTCAGCAGCCATTGGAATTACTATACGTATCCGGGCATCTGCTATATGTATACAGGGTTGTTTTAAAGGAGGAAATAAATATGTCTGTAGAAACAGAAAAGAAAGAATTTGAAAAATTAGATAAAGAATATATCGTTAATGTATATAACCGCCTCGATGCCGTTCTCGATCATGGCAAAGGCTCTCTGGTATACGATGTCAATGGCAAGGAATATATCGACCTCAGTGCCGGCATTGCCGTCAACGTGTTTGGCGTTTGCGATGACGTATGGCAGAAGGCTGTCATCAATCAGCTGGGCAAACTCAGTCATATGTCCAACGTTTTCTATACAGAACCACAGATTGTCCTGGCAAAAAAAATCTGCGAAAAAACAGGCATGAAGAAAGTCTTTTTCTCCAATTCCGGTGCTGAAACAAATGAATGCGCCATTAAAGCAGCCCGTAAATATTCCCACGATAAATATGGCGATGGCCGCTATACTATCATTACTCTGAAAAACAGCTTCCACGGCCGGACAATGGCTACTCTTACTGCCTGCGGTCAGGATTCACTCCATCAGGACTTCGGTCCCTTCCTGCCGGGATTTGTCTATGCCGAACCGGATAATTTCGAATCGGTCAAAAAACTGGCTGAAGAAAATAAGACCTGTGCCATCATGATGGAACTGGTACAAGGTGAAGGCGGTGTCCATCCGCTGAATCCGAATTTCGTCCATCAGGTTGCGGATTATGCCAAAGCTCATGACATTCTGCTCATTATCGATGAAGTGCAGACAGGTAACGGCCGTACGGGCGCCCTCTATGCTTATATGAGATATGGTATACAGCCAGATATTGTAACGACAGCCAAGGCCATCGGAGGCGGGCTGCCATTTGCCGTGACGATGTTTGCTGATTCCTGTCAGCATGCCCTGACGGATCATACCCACGGCTCGACTTTTGGCGGCAATCCTATCTGTGCTGCCGGAGCTATTTCCATTATTGACCGTCTCGATGATGATCTCATGGCCGACGTCCGTAAAAAAGGCGAATATATCAAAAAAGAACTGGAAAGCTGCCAGAATGTAGAATGGGTATCCGGCTTGGGTCTCATGCTGGGCGTCAAACTGAAAAAAGATCTTATGGAAGTCGTCAACGGATGCGTCGATGCCGGCGTCCTGGTCCTGACAGCCAATGGACTCCTGCGCCTGCTGCCTCCGCTGAATATCCCCATGGACGTACTGCAGAAGGGTATAGAAAAAATTAAAGCCGTCATTGATGGCTGATACAATCTAAAACAGAAGCTGCTGTGAGAAACAGAACCCAAGCCCCGATAAACGGGCTCTCATGGCAGCTTGTGTTTTTATGCTGTTCATGCTATGATATGTCATAGTATATAAAGAAAGGAAAGTTTCTATGATAACAAAAGCAGAACGAATAAAGAAAGATATAACGACGATTGCCCAGTTTCAGTCGAAGAAAGGACGGGGATGTAACCGTTTTTCCTATACACCGGCATTCCGGCAAGCTGCTGATTATATCGCAGAAGAAATGAAAAAAGCCGGACTTACCGTACGGGAAAATGCCGTAGGTGCCATATTAGGGACCTTGCAGGGAGAACAACCGGAACTCGCCCCTGTTGTTTCAGGCAGCCACCTCGATTCTGTGCCAGAAGGAGGCAATTTCGATGGAATTGCAGGTATCTGTACCGCACTGGAAGCGGCGAGGGCTTTTCACGATGCAGGAATCCGGCCCCGCCGGCCTTTTTGCTGTATAGCTATTCCGGAAGAAGAAGGACCTCAGTTTGGCTCTGGCCTGTTTGGAAGCCGGGCTATGTGCGGGCAACTTTATGACGATGAAATTCATCGTTTCCGCAATGCTCAGGGGCAATCGATTGCAGAGGTCCTTACGGCCTATGGTAAGAATCCTGAAAAAATTGCCAGTGAGACGATACATACAGGAGACTGGGCTGCTTTTTTTTTTTTTTATATCGAACAAGGGCCTGTCCTTGACCGGGAACATCTTGAACTGGGAATCGTTGAAGCAATTGTAGGATTGAAATATTATTTTGTTACTATTAAAGGAATTTCTAACCATGCAGGTGCCACACCGATGACAATGCGGGCTGATACTGTATTAGCTATGGCAAACGCTGTATCGGCCGGCGCTGATACAGCGTTGACATTGGGAGACGGTACGGTCTTTACCACCGGAATAATCCAGACTCATCCCGGGGCAGGTAATATTATCCCGGATAAGACGGTGTTTTCCATTGATTGCCGGAGCCGGAACATGAATAGTATTGAAACGGTCATGAAGGCTGTAAAGGCCTCATTGGAAACGAGTAAGAAACAGAATCCCGGCCTTTCCTATGCTATAGAAGAGCGGTTACATGCCGATCCTGTCGAAATGGATCAGTCTTTGCAGAACCTT
>NZ_ONTA01000118.1:0-14325 GCF_900320625.1 Megasphaera sp. DJF_B143 | reverse complement strand
TTTTGCCTGTTTCTGCCATGCCTTATTCTCCTTTCAGAGTTTTGGCTTTTTCATATGCTTCTTCGATGTTACCGACCATATAGAAGGCCTGTTCCGGCATATCATCGCATTTGCCCGACAGGATTTCCTTGAACCCTTCAATTGTTTCCTTCAGCGGAACATACCGGCCCGGCTGTCCTGTAAACTGTTCGGCAACGGCAAAAGGCTGGCTCAGGAAACGCTGGATCTTACGGGCACGGGCTACGGTCAGCTTATCTTCTTCTGACAGTTCGTCGATACCCAGGATAGCGATGATGTCCTGCAGGTCGTTGTATTTCTGCAGGATAGCCTGTACGGCACGGGCCGTATTGTAATGGTCTTCCCCTAATACGTGGGGGTCGAGGATACGGGATGTCGAATCCAGGGGATCCACGGCAGGATAAATACCGAGTTCGGCAATCTGGCGGGACAGGACGGTCGTCGCATCCAGATGGGCAAAAGTAGCTGCCGGAGCCGGGTCTGTCAAATCATCGGCAGGAACGTATACGGCCTGTACAGACGTAATAGATCCGTTCTTCGTCGATGTAATCCGTTCCTGCAGGGCACCGACATCGGTTGCCAGTGTCGGCTGATAGCCAACAGCCGAAGGAATCCGGCCTAACAGAGCCGATACTTCCGAACCGGCCTGGATGAAACGGAAAATGTTATCAATAAAGAGCAGTACATCTTTGTGTTCCTTATCGCGGAAATATTCCGCCATCGTAAGTCCCGTCAGGCCAACACGCATACGGGCTCCTGGCGGTTCATTCATCTGGCCGTATACCAGCGCCGTCTTATCGATGACGCCCGATTCCTTCATTTCATTCCACAAGTCGTTGCCTTCACGAGTCCGTTCACCAACGCCGGTGAATACGGAATAGCCGCCGTGGCCGGTAGCTACATTGTGGATCAGTTCCATGATGAGGACGGTCTTGCCGACGCCGGCACCGCCGAAGAGGCCAATTTTGCCGCCTTTGGCATAGGGGCAGATGAGGTCAACGACTTTGATCCCTGTTTCAAAAATTTCCGTACCCGTAGCCTGGTCTTCAAATTTTGGTACCGGACGGTGGATAGGCCAGTAATCGTCAGCTTCAACCTTCTTATCTACTTTATCGACTGTCTGGCCCAGGACATTGAAAATCCGGCCCAGCACGCCTTCTCCGACAGGTACCTTGATCGGGCCGCCTGTATTTTCTGCTTTCATGCCACGCACCAGACCATCTGTGGAGCTCATGGCTACACAGCGGACAACATCGTCGCCCAGATGCTGCATGACTTCTGCTACCAGGTCAATCGCCTGATCGCCCGTACCGCCGGTAATATGGATGGCGTTATATATAGCCGGCAGTTCTTCTTCGCTCGCAAAGCGGACGTCAACGACAGGGCCGATGACCTGAATTACTTTCCCAATTGTATTGCTCATGAAGAGGCTCTCCTCCTTATTTAGATTTTCCTTCGTCCTTACTGCAGTGCATTGGCACCGCTGACGATTTCCGTCAGTTCGTTGGTAATACCGGCCTGACGGACTTTATTATAATGAACGGTCAGTTTTTCAATCAATTCACCGGCATTATCGGTCGCACCGGTCATGGCCGTCATACGTGCTCCCAGTTCGCTGGCTGCAGACTGCAGGAGGCCATTATAAATGACCATATCGATATACTGCGGCAGCAGAGTCGATAAAACCTGACCAGCATCGGGGGCAAAGAGGTATTCTTCCGAAGGACCGCTTTTTTCCGATACGGAAGGTTCGATGGGCAGCAGCTTCGTCTGTGTCACGACCTGTGACAGGGCAGACTTGAACTTCGTATACACCAGGTACACTTCATCAACGTTACCGGCGAGGAACTCTTCCGTCGCTTTCCGTGCCAGATTCTGGGCATGGCCGAAATTCGGCTTGTCAGAAAAGCCCGTCCGTTTATAATCGGGCGTGATGCGAAGATGCTTCAGATAATCCACTGGCTTGCGTCCCGTCACGATGAGATATGACGCAGAGCGGGGCTTGTTTTTCAGGAGACTTACCATTTCCTTATTGATGTTGGAATTGAAAGCTCCTGCCAGGCCTTTATCGGAGCCGATGATGATGTAGCACGTACGCTTTACATCACGCTGGATGAATAACGGATTATTTTCTCCCGGTATAGCTGCCGACAGACGCTGCAGCATCCCTTCCATTTTTTCAGTAAAAGGAGCAGTTGCCAGAGCGCGTTCCTGTGCACGGCGCAGACGAACGGAGGATACCATCTTCATAGCCTTTGTAATCTGCTGCGTATTCGTTACGGATTTAATCCGACGGTTTATTTCGCGTGCACTCGGCATAGACTATTCCTCCTCTTTAATCAGCTTATGGCTCGTACCGAACTGCTTGGTAAATTCCACAATTGCCTTTTTGAGAACTTCTTCATTATCTGCACCGAGTTCTTTTGTCTTTTTGATATCTGCACCGACTTCGGGATAGTTGGCATGCATGAATTTGATGAGCTGGTCTTCAAATGCCTGCACATCTTCTACTTCTACAGGCATGAGATATCCTTTGACGGCTGCATAAATCTGAATGACCTGGTCTTCGACGGGCATCGGCTGGTACTGTGGCTGGATCAGCATCTGCATCGTCCGTTCACCGGCGTCAATCTGGGCTTTGGTGCTCTTATCGAGGTCCGATCCAAACTGGGCAAAAGCTGCCAGTTCGCGGTACTGTGCCAGGCTCAGACGGAGTGTGCCGGCAATTTTCTTCATGGCCTTGATCTGAGCAGACCCGCCGACACGGGATACGGAGAGGCCGACGTTGATAGCAGGCCGTACACCGGAGTTGAATAATTCCGTTTCCAGGAAAATCTGGCCGTCGGTGATCGAAATGACGTTGGTCGGGATATAAGCGGATAAGTCGCCTGCCAGTGTTTCAATGATTGGCAGGGCTGTAATGGAACCGCCCCCCAGTTCATCAGACAATTTGGCAGCTCGTTCGAGCAGACGGGAATGTAAGTAAAATACATCGCCCGGATAAGCTTCACGTCCTGGCGGACGACGGAGCAGCAGACTCATGGCTCGATACGCCTGGGCATGCTTGGACAAATCATCATATACACAGAGGCAGTCCTTGCCCTGATGCATGAAGTATTCAGCCATGGATACGCCGGAATACGGTGCCAGGTACTGAAGCGGCGAGCCGTCAGAAGCCGTAGCGGCAACGACGATAGTATATGCCATGGCTCCGTGTTCTTCCAATGTCCGTACAACGCGGGCAACAGTAGAAGCTTTCTGTCCGATGGCGACATAGACACAGATGACGCCTGTATCTTTCTGATTGATGATCGTATCGATGGCAATGGCCGTCTTACCGGTACCGCGGTCACCGATGATCAGTTCACGCTGGCCCCGTCCGATAGGAACCATAGAGTCGATTGCTTTCAACCCTGTCTGGAGCGGCTGCTTGACCGGCTGACGTTCAGCAATACCATGAGCAACGACTTCGACGCGGCGGTATTCCGTCGCCTTGATGGCGCCCTTGCCATCAATAGGAGCTCCCAGGGGATTGACGACGCGGCCTATCATGGCATCACCGACAGGAACACTCATAACCTTGCCCGTCCGGCGTACCGTATCGCCTTCTTTAATGAGTTCGTCATCCCCGAGAAGAACGGCACCTACGTTGTCTTCTTCCAGGTTCATGGCCAGGCCATACACCTTATGAGGCAATTCCAGGAGTTCCCCGGACATGCACTTATCCAAACCGTATATATGCGCTATGCCGTCCCCGACTTCCAGGACGGTGCCTACGTCATCGACGTTCATTTCGACGTTGTAGTCTTCGATTTGTTTTTTGATTATAGCCGTTATTTCTTCTGGCTTCATTTTCATTTTTCGTCCGTCACCTCATTCATTACGTCAGACTGAAGCAGGGAATGCTGCATATCTGTAAGCTGCCGCTTCAGGCTGCCGTCTATTAGCCGGTCGCCTATCTGGACAATCATACCGCCGATAATGGAAGGATCCATATAATACAGCGGTTCGATATGTTTGCCAGTCATCTTTTCCAGAGATGCGACCAATTGTTTTTCCTCTTCTGCTGACAGCGGTTTTACGAGGCGGATCTTCGCAACTTCGATATTCTGAGCCGCACGGGCCAAATCGATAAACCCGTCGATAGCTGCGATGATGGCCGCTTCCCTGCGCCGGTCTATCATGACGTAGAGAAACTGCAGGACAACAGGGGACACGTCATCAGCAAAAATAGCGTGGAGTGTTTCTTTCTTCGACTGGGGCGGAACCAGCGGATGATGGATGAACTTTTTCAGCTCCGGATTTAGCTGCATCGTATCGCGGACGGCTTTCAGTTCATCACCGTACACGTCCATCTTGTGCTGTTCCTTTGCTATGTCAAACATAGCCTGGCTGTATTTGCTGTACACGGCTTCAGGAATCATGATTTCTTACCTGCCGGATGCTGCCCGTCAAACTGCTTCAGGCATTCTGCTACCAGTTTTTGATTCATATCCGTATCCATGTTCTTTTTCAGCAGTTTTTCTGCCACAGCCATAGACAGCGTCACTACTTCATTTCTCATTTCGCGAATAGCTGCTTCCCGTTCATTGGCAATTTCAGCCTGAGCGATTTCCTTTTCCCGTGCAATCTGGGAACGGATAGCATCGAGCTGAGCCTGCGCTTCCTTGTCGGCTTGTTTTACAGCCTTGTCCACAATGGCCTGGGCTTCCGCATGGGCTTTCTGCAACTGTGCTTCATAATCGGCTTTCAGTTTTTCCGCTGAAAGCCGGGCTTCTTCGGCACTGCTAAGGTCAGAAGCAATCTTGTTCTTGCGGTCTTCAAGCACTTTTAAAATGGGCTTGTATGCAAACTTGGCTAAAATAGCGACGAGGACAAAGAAGTTGATGAACTGGATTACCAGTGTAAAATTAATATCTACCAAAACTTTCTCCTCCTTTTACCGAACTGTGCCGGTACAGTTTAGCCTGCCAGAGGGTTGGCAAATACGAGCACGATAGCGATAACAGCTGCAATGATAGGCATAGATTCGATCAGACCTACAGAAATCAGGAAGTTGACCAGAAGCTTGCCACCCATTTCCGGCTGACGTGCCAGACCTTCGAGCATCTTCGATGCAGCGTGACCATCACCGATAGCAGCACCCATTGCTGCCAGACCAATACCAATAGCTGCGCCCATTGCGGATAATGCTAATACTAATTCCATAATTATAATCCTCCTTGATGTATGAGTTACTTGTCTTCACTTACTCTTCTCTAAGGGAATCTGCCAGATACGATGTGGTCAGTATAGTGAAGATAAAGGCCTGAATCAGGCCGATGACCAGACTAAATATCAACCAGATGATAGGCACCCCGACGGGAACCAGTTTGTACAGCACTTCCATCAGGATTTCCCCGGCAAGGATATTGCCAAATAGACGGAAGGCCAGCGTAATAGGCTTTGTAAATTCTTCCAGCAGGTTGATGACAAAAAATACAGCGAACGGTTGAAAATAATGTTTGACGTGCTTTTTCAGACCTTGGTTGCGCAGAGCAACAAAATGTACCATAAAAGATGATACCAGGGCCAGGCCCAGCGTCGTATTGAGATCATTCGTCGGCGACGTCAGGATGTGCGGACTGGGCAGCAGCCCTAATTCATTGCCGACGAGGATAAACAGGAACATAGTCAGAAGGACTGATACGACCTGTCCCCACTTCGGGCCCAGTGTTTCCTTAAACTGTGCCAGGAGTGCCTCAACGACAATTTCAACTGCATTCTGGATACCGGAAGGAACCAGTGACCGGCCCCGCGTCGCAGCCAGCGTAATAATGATGACGATAGCCGCCGTGAGCCAGGTCATGTACAGCGTATCCATATTGACATTCATGCCAAACAGTTGATAAATCAAATGATGACCCGTATGCAGCTCCATGATAAGCGCCTCCTTTCCTTAAAGATGTCTTCGGATACAGGCGTGATACGCCGCTTCGAAGTATATGAGAACCCGATACGTCAGGATGCCCGCAACGACTGCCCATATGCGGACAGAGGGAAACTGCAGCACCACAATAAGTATCAGAACGATGGTAAGTATGCGCATCAGCGCGCCACTGCGGAGAACGGTGAATGCCTTAGCAGGGTCCATCTTCATGGCCCGGAAAGAGCGGCTGCACAACATGAGAAAGTACACGCCATTGATGGCACAGCCGATCAGCCAGCCACTGAGGTATTCTGCTTTTCCCAAAAGAAGGAGCAGTCCTGTAACCATTAGAGCCAGGCTCAGCAGTCTGAGCAGTGTCACTTTTACATATCGCGTAAATTCTTCCATAAGAGTCCTCTGCCCTATTCTCTTTCTAACGGGACGGATGATCATTCATAAAGCGCACGGCTTTTTTTAAAATAGACCAGAAGCCACTGACTGCGCCGAGAATACCTCCCAGGAGCAGCCCCCAGGGAATCGTTCCCAGCTGTGTATCCACCCAGTACCCGCAGGCAATGCCGATGCACAGGCTGACGCAGAGTGTCAGCCCCATAGACGCGGCACTGACCAGGATATCCCGGAGTCGCACCGGTTCCTTTTCGCCTTTTTTCTGCATAGTCTTTACCCCGGCATACATTGTATTACAATATTTCATGCATAGGATTCGTGTCCCGCAATACAGTTATTGTATCACGGGGCTTACATAAAATCAATAAATTTTTAGATATTAGTCATAAAACTAAAAAAAAATCTGTTTTATAAAAATTACTGCAAAAGTATGTAAAGTTACAATGTAAATTCATTTGGTTTTTCAGTACTATTTCCAAAGGTATACAGGATAGCCTGTACAATGCGGCGCGACGCTTGTCCGTCCCCGTAGGGATTAACAGCATTACTCATGGCATCATAGGCCGCTTTATCCGTAAGGAGCCGTTTCGTTTCTTCATAGACGCGGTCCCTGTCAGTTCCAATGAGGCGGACCGTACCGGCTTCCACTGCTTCCGGCCGTTCTGTCGTATTGCGCAGGACCAGGACAGGCTTGCCCAAAGACGGCGCTTCTTCCTGGATACCGCCGGAATCGGTCAGTACGAGACAGCTGTGATGCATCAGATTGGCAAAGGGTTCGTATTCCATCGGCTCGATGAGATGGATACGATCTACGCCGGACAGTTCTTCTTCTACGACCTTGCGCACCAGCGGATTACGGTGAACGGGGAAGACGATTTCCGTATCAGGGATTTCTTCAATGATCTGGCGTAGTGCTTTATAAATATGCCGCATGGGTTCGCCAAGATTTTCACGGCGATGCGTCGTAAGAAGAATAATGCGGTGATTCTGGAAATCAACCGACTGTAATTCTTCGTCTTCAAAATCATATCCTTCATCGACGGTTGTCATGAGGGCGTCAATGACTGTATTGCCGGTAACAAAAATGGCATCTTTGTCGATTCCTTCCCGCAGCAGATTACCCCGGGCGGTCATGGTCGGTGAAAAATGAATGGCCGCAATGGCTCCGGTGAGCTTACGGTTCATTTCTTCCGGAAATGGTGAATAAATATTGCCTGTACGCAGACCGGCTTCGACATGACCTACGGGAATCTGCTGATAATACGCAGCCAGTGCTCCGGCAAAAGTCGTCGTCGTGTCACCATGTACCAAAACCAGATCCGGTTTTTCCACTTCCATAACGGACTTCAGCCCTTGCAGGGAACGAGTCGTTATATCATACAGTGTCTGTCCCTGACTCATAATATCCAGATCGTAATCCGGACGGATCTGGAACAAATCCAGTACCTGATCCAGCATCTGCCGGTGCTGGGCTGTAACGGCCACGACCGTCTGAATCTGATCCGGATGTTTTTTGAGTTCCAGGACAACCGGCGCCATTTTGATGGCCTCCGGACGCGTTCCGAATACAGTCATTACCTTAAGCATATAAAAACCTCCTTGAACTAAACAAATTCTACTCATAAATCAATCTTTATGAGTAGAATTTGTCGTTTTATGCAGTATTCCTATTCGTTTTGCTGAATATATAATCACCGCCAGAACCACTGCCACGGTCAAGATACCGGTTTTGTAATTGACATTAGCTACAAAAATAGCCACAATTCCCAATACGATACTGACACAGTACATGATGAGCACGGCCTGCTTCTGGGACATCCCCAGTGCCAGCAGACGGTGATGGAGATGACCCTTGTCCGGTGTGAAAATAGGCACGCCGCTCATCTTGCGGCGGATGATGGCAAACAGTGTATCCAGGATAGGCAGGCCCAGGGCGATGACCGGTACGACCAGGGCAATCGTCGCAGCCGTCTTCACCAGTCCCAGCACGGCCGTTACAGCCATGGTATACCCCAGGAGCATACTACCCGTATCTCCCATAAAAATCTTGGCAGGATTGAAATTATACTGCAAAAACCCCAGAGCTGCCCCGGCCATAGAAATAATAATCATAGCCGGCAGGTACTGGTTCATACTGACAGCCATGAGAAACATCGAAATGGACGCAATAAAGGACACGCCGGCAGCCAGGCCGTCAAGGCCGTCGATGAGGTTGACTGTATTAGTAAAACCAATGATCCAGAATATGGTCAGGGGAATGGCAACGACTTCCGGCAGGATGATTAAATCGCCAAACGGATTGGTCAGCCATTCAATCTGGATGCCAAAGACGACGGGAATCGCCGCCGACAAAATCTGTCCGACCAGTTTGACTTTTGCCGGAATGTTGCAGATATCATCCCAGATACCGACACAGACGATGGCCGTACATCCCAGCAATAATCCCAGCATTTCATGATTCATGGGCATGGAATACAGGACGCCGGCCAGAAAACCGATATAAATAGCCAGACCGCCCAGACGGGGAATGACATGAGTATGAACTTTCCTCGCATTGGGTCTGTCAACAGCACCCACTTTGATAGCCAGTTTCTTGACGCTTGGCGTCAGGGCATACGCTACAATCAATGCTATAAAAAAGGGTACAAAATATACAAGCACAACACACGCCTACTTTCAAAGGGATTCTCGATGCCGCCCGTCAGTTCGTCAGGCTGCGCATCGGGGCCGGAATGCGGCCGCCACGGGCAATAAACGCATCAGACTTATATTTATTAATATCAATAATAGGACAATGACCTAAAAGTCCGCCGAATTCGACCGTATCGCCCACATCTTTGCCCGGTACAGGGATGACACGGACGGCCGTCGTCTTGTTGTTAATCATACCGATGGCAGCTTCATCGGCAATGAGTGCCGAAATAGTAGAAGCCGTCGTGCTGCCGGGAATGGCAATCATATCCAGACCGACGGAGCATACACAGGTCATGGCTTCCAGTTTTTCCAAACTCAGGCTGCCCCGGCCTACGGCTTCCAGCATGCCTTTATCTTCACTGACAGGAATGAATGCACCCGACAGGCCACCGACACGGCTTGATGCCATAAGACCGCCTTTCTTGACGGCGTCGTTGAGGAGAGCCAGAGCTGCCGTCGTACCACAGGCACCACAGCTTTCCAGTCCCATTTCTTCCAGGATTGCCGCCACACTATCACCAACGGCCGGCGTCGGTGCCAGTGACAGGTCGATGATACCAAAAGGAACGTGGAGCCGGCGCGATGCTTCCTGAGCTACGAGTTGACCGACACGGGTAATCTTGAATGCCGTCTTCTTGATGGTTTCCGCTACGACATCGAAAGGCTCGCCCTTGACGTTTTCCAAAGCCCGTTTGACGACGCCAGGGCCGCTGACGCCGACGCTGACACAGCTGTCACCCTGGGTAACACCATGAAAGGCGCCAGCCATGAACGGATTATCTTCTACGGCATTGGAAAAGACGACTAATTTGGCACAGCCCAGAGCATCCTGATCTTTGGTCAGTTCCCCCAGTTCCTTGAATACCCGGCCCATTTCAGCGACGGCATCCATATTAATGCCGGCCTTAGTCGAGCCAACGGCAACAGAACTGCAGACAAGATTGGTGCAGGCCAGTGCTTCCGGGATAGAAGCGATGAGCTTCTTATCTCCTTCAGCATAGCCACGTTCTACCAGAGCGGAGAATCCGCCGATAAAATCGATGCCGATCGTCTTGGCCGCTTTATCCAGGGTACGGGCGATTTCGACGTAATTATCGAGATCACTGCATCCGGCTACCAGAGCGATGGGAGTAACGGAAACACGCTTGTTGATGATGGGCACGCCAAATTCTCTGGCAATATCTTCCCCGGTCTGTACCAGATGTTCCCCATAGCGGGTCACTTTATCATAAATATTTTTGCAGAGCGTCCTGCCGTCACTGCTGCAGCAGTCGAGGAGACTAATGCCCATCGTAATGGTGCGGACGTCCAGGTTATGCTTCTGAATCATCTGATTTGTTTCTAACACGTCATGGATAGTCAGCATTCTCTCTTCCTCCTATCCTACACGGTGCATCGCGTTAAAGATTTCCATATTCTGCGCCCGGATTTCTACCCCCAGGGTATCGCCTTTTTCCTTCAGCAGCTGCTGCAGCGTACCCAGATCCACCGACGCCTGATCCATATCTACAATCATGGCCATATTGAAAATACCGTCGAGGATTACCTGATTGATAGTGAGAATATTTACCTGATGTTCTGCCATAATCTGGCTGACAGCGGCAATGATGCCGGTGCGGTCTACACCGACTACTGTAATGACAACTTTCATTCTGATGCCCACTCCTTTTCTATATGCGGAGACAAGATAGAATGCCCCTCTTGATCATTCTTCCCTATTATAGCATAAATCTGCGATAAATTACTATTGATTATTTTTTTAATGCCCGGCTGATAAGCGCCCGTCCTTCGTCCAACAGGTTCCGCGCATGGTCTTCAGATACGAAACTTTCGGCGTACAGTTTGTACATGTCTTCCGTACCGGATGGCCGTGCCGCAATCCAGCCATCGGGACTGCAGATTTTGACGCCGCCTATGGCATAATTTCCATAGGGGGAATGTGATAATACGGCGGTAATTGGACTGCCGCAGAGCGTCTTTTCGGCTACATCGGCTTCGGTGAGACTGCTGATCTTGGCCTTTTCGGCAAGCGTTGCCGGCGCATCACTGCGCATGGCATACGGCCGGCCCAGCTTCTGGCATAACTCATCATAATAGGCAAGGGGCAGCTTACCCGTCACGGCCCTGATTTCTGCTGCCAGGAGGCACATGATCATGCCGTCCTTGTCGGTCGTCCACAGGCTGCGGTCTTTGGCGATAAAGGAACCACCGGCACTTTCTTCACCGGAAAAGGCAATCTTCCCATCACTGTAGAGGGAACCAAAATACTTAAATCCTACGGGGACTTCATAGAGCGGCACGCCCAGGGAGGCAGCCGAACGGGCCAGAAGGTCTGTCGTCACTACAGTCTTGGCAATCCCCAGTCCGTCAAACTGACGGTGAGTCATGAGATAGTGGGACGCTACGGTCAGATAGGCATTGGCCGTAATCATCCCCTGACTGCCGGAAACAATGCCAAAACGGTCGTAATCGGGATCGTTGGCCAAGATGAGATCATAGTCCCCGCTCTGCTTTGTCACGGATGACATGACATAGGCTGAAGAGCAGTCCATGCGGACCTTGCCGTCATGGTCGTAATTCATGAAGGTAAACTGGGGATCATACGTATCGTTGACGAAATCCATATCAAGGCTATACTGTTCAGCAATAGCATGCCAGTAATTCATCCCGGACCCGCCCAGTGCGTTGACAAGAATATGAAGATGGGCACCTTTGATTGCTTCAAAATCAATGATAGATGATAATTCCGATACGTACAGGCCTTTGTAATCATAGCCCGTCACCAGGGAACTTTCCCGTGCCTGTTCATAGGGAATCTGCCGTACTTCGCAGTTCTTCCCTGCCAGCAGGCGGTTGGCTTCCGTTTCGATGGCTTTCGTAATATCCGAAGGCGCCGGTCCGCCGCTCGTGGGATTGTATTTGATGCCGCCGTGTTCCGGAGGATTGTGGGATGGCGTAATAATGAGGCCGTCTGCCAGATGGTCCCGGCGCCCTTTGTTATACCGTAAAATAGCACGGGAAACAGACGGCGTCGGCACAAAATCGTCTTCACTGTCGATATAAGCAGCTACATCATTGGCTGCCAGTACACCCAGTACCGTTTCAAAGGCAAGCTTAGAAAGATAATGCGTATCTTCCCCGACAAACAGCGGTCCATCGGCACCAAAGGTCTTCCGCAGATTGCATACCGCCTGGGTAATAGCGGCAACATGAGCAGCCGTGAAGCTGCCGTTTCCGGCCTGCCCCCGGTGACCGGATGTCCCAAACCGCACCTGGCATTCCGGATTTGCTACATCCGGAATAATGTGGGCGTAGGCATCAGCAATTGCCTTCAAATCGATGTAATCTTCTTTTCTGACTTTCGTACCTGCTAATTCATGTACTGCCATACCAATCACCTGATTCCTTAATTTTGACAATCCCTATAAATTTCTATACAATAACGTCATATAAATAGATAATATTCTATTGTTTACTGTATATTTTTATTATAACAAAGAATGCACAAATATTATAGCTTCATTGCAAAGAAAGGACAAAATCACATGAAATGTATTTCCTGGAATGTAAACGGCCTGCGCGCCGTCATGAAAAAAGGATTTATGGATGTATTCTACCAGCTCGACGCCGATATCTTCGCCCTGCAGGAAACGAAGCTGCAGGCCGGCCAGATAGACATGGACCTGCCCGGGTATGAACAGTACTGGAATTACGCCGACCGCAAGGGCTACAGCGGTACGGCCGTCTTCAGCCGCCTCCATCCCCTGTCGGTCCACTACGGCATGGGCATGGACGAACACGACCATGAAGGGCGGCTCATCACCCTCGAATTCGACACGTTCTACTTCGTCACCTGCTATACCCCCAACAGCCAGAGCGAACTGGCCCGCCTCGATTACCGCATGAAGTGGGAAGACGATTTCCGGGCCTACCTGGCCGGACTCAATGAGAAAAAGCCAGTCATCCTCTGCGGTGACCTGAACGTTGCCCACGAAGAAATCGACCTGAAAAATCCCAAGACCAACCACAACAACGCCGGCTTCTCCGACCAGGAACGGCAGAAGATGACCGATCTGCTGGCTGCCGGCTTTACCGACACGTGGCGCTACTTTTATCCCGATGTAACGGGTATCTATTCGTGGTGGAGCTACCGCTTCAAGGCCCGCCAGAACAACGCCGGATGGCGCATCGACTACTTCATCACCTCGAAAAGTCTCGACAACAAGTTGAAAAAAGCCTCTATTTATACAGATATCACCGGCAGCGACCACTGCCCTGTCGGTCTGGAATTACTATGAAATCACGTAAAGGAGAAATATATATGTTAAAAAAACTGACGATAACCGCGATAGCCTTCACGGCTCTTGCCCTGCCCCAGGCTTTTGCCCTGCCGGTCGTACCGGAAGCGGGCATCAGCATCGGCGCCGGCACAAAAGAACAATATGCCGAAGCCAAAGTCCTGCCGCGGACGACCATCGGTTACAAACGGGCCGACCGCGACCAGTACGGCAATCAGAACGACATTTACGCCAAATATAATGTTATCGGCTCGAATGTCCAGCTTCTCGGCGGCTGGCGCAACAACATCGACCACCAGTCCGATTCGGCTTCCTTTTACGGCGGCATCGGCGTCGCTGCACCCCATATTCTGGGAATCCAGCCCTATGCCACATATGTCAAAGGCTCCCATTTCTCTGAAGCCCAGGCCGGCATCAATTATAACATCGCCCTGGGATGGGGACTGAACGTCAATTACCATAATTACATGCCTGAAGACGGCGATAACGAACACGGTGTTGGCGCCGGCGTCACTTTCCATTTCTAAGAAATAAAGACTGCTCCAAACCAGACCCTCTTTTTTCTTTCCTGCAGCCGTAGTAAAATAAAACAAAAGAGCATTTGCATGGTAAAGGAGAATGATAACTATGTTTTGTACAAATTGCGGAAAACCGGTCCCTGACGGATCCAGATTCTGCCCGTACTGCGGAACACCAGTAGCCGGTTCAGCAGATGGACTTTCCTATGAAGATGTCCTAAAAAAGGTAAATAAGCAGAAAGAAGAAAAAATATATCCTATTTTCTGCTCTCCTGAAGACGATAGTCTGGAACTGAGGCCCTTCCATGACGGAGAAAGAGGCAAGTATGTCTTTGATGTAGACGGGTGCCATTTCGAATATGATGAACGACAGGTCGGTTTTATCCGTCTGGCAAAAGCCATGACCAAAGAAGCGCTGTCAGATAAAGAACTAAAACGCATATACTGGAAAAATGACAGCGTAGAAGAGCTTCTGCAATTC
>NZ_ONTA01000117.1:0-2854 GCF_900320625.1 Megasphaera sp. DJF_B143 | reverse complement strand
TCCCGCATCATCATCATGGCATCAATGTATTCTGCCAGCGTATGGCCGCGGTTGATTTTCTGCAGCGTCTTGTAGTTTGCCGTCTGCAGGCCGAATTCGACGAGGATATCGACACCGTATCTTTCCTTGATTTCCGCCATATAATCGAGATATACCTTGTTGATGCAGTCCGGCCGCGTAGCTACGGCGATACCGACGATATCGGGCTGACAGGCCTGGATCAGGTAATCCCGGAATGTCTCCGGTGGCAGGTAGGTATTGGTAAAATTCTGAAAATAGGCTATGAATTTCTTTGCTTTATATTTCGGCTGGATGTGGGCAATATTCTGCTCTATCTGTTCCTGAATCGTCACCGAAGCCGGCAGATTTTCATAACCGGCGCCGATGGACCCACAGTAAACGCAGCCCCTCACTCCCAGTGTACCATCCCGGTTCGGACAGGTATCGGGAATGCTGATCGGCAGTTTATATACCTTTTCTCCATATGTTGCTTTTAAATAAGAAGAGTATACGTTATATCGTTCCATGACAATCCTTTCCTGTATCTTCTGTCTCCTGCCGTCCATCCGCTGCTGCCGCCATCATCTGCCAGGATATGCCTTCATCGTCTTTGAAGGAGATGATCCAGGCGTGACCGGCTGGTGCATGGCGATAGCAGGACAGGGCTTCTTTCGTCCTGTCACACACTGGCCAGATGCGATAACGCATTTTAATATCCCGCCAGTTGGTAAACCGGTAGTTTCCTATATACGGGCGAAGCCGTTCTTCTTCGCGGAACAGCCGGTCCGTATCCTTCCGTGGCGCTTCCTGCCAGCCGAGAAAGTCTGGCAGCAGGCGGAACCGGAAGGTAATCAGCATGTCGAGGGACAACAATTCCTTTAGTACCCTATGAGCCGGTGCGGGAACACGGGCATCGTGACAGATGAAATCCCAGAGGAAGTGGCAGAGGGCTTTATCGGCCACGGCGATACGGTCATTGCCGGCTTTCAGCCAGGACCGGGTCATGGCTTCATAGAGCCGGAATATATTGTCTGCATAAAACCGCTCCAGATAACGCAGGGTATAGAAAAATTTTCCTGAATTATAGGTCCGTTCGAATACATCTTCCAGCACTTTCAGGAACTGCACCTTTTCATAAGGGAGCCAGGTCGTGGCCAGTACTTCATAAGGGCCGCACGGATCATAGCGGTAATCATCGGGATAGTCGCGGCGGATGCCCGATCCTTTGAGCAGCTTGAGGAAGCCAATCTGGAGTTTGTCCGGCCGCAATGCATAAATATCGTTGAACGACTGCTGCAGATGGTCATAATCTTCATAAGGCAGCCCGACGATCAGATCGAGATGGAGGTGCATCGTATGGAGGGCCGTCAGCTTCTTCATGATAGCCGTAATGCGGGGCCAGTCATTGTGGCGGTGAATCGCCTTCAGCGTCGGTTCATATGTAGACTGGATGCCCATTTCCAGCTGGATCCGTCCTTTCGGGGCCCGGGCCAGCAGATCCAGATCGTCATCGGTGAGGACACCCGGTTCAATCTCGAGATGGAAATTGACCGGCTTCTGCACGTGAATCATGTATTCGATGAGGGGCCGGTGATGACGGGGATTGCAGTTGAATGTCCGGTCCACGAATTTTACCTGGTGGACCCCGGCGGCGACGAACTGCTCCAGTTCAGACAGGACCAGCGGCACGGAGCGGAACCGGACCGTATCACTCATGCCGGACAGGCAGTATTGGCAGTGGAACGGGCATCCCCGTGAGCTTTCATAATAGATGATTTTATGGGCCAGCTGGCTGAAATCTTCACCTTCGTAGGGAAAAGGCAGGGTATCCAGGTCCGCTACTTCGGCAAACACTTCATTTCCCCGTATCTCCCCTGCCACACGGCCCAGGACGCCGGGAATATCCGTACCGTCGCGGCCTTCTTCCAATGCGCGCAGGAAAGCCGGTACGATGCGTTCCCCTTCTCCCTGAAGGACGTAGTCGATATCGGGATGGTCGTCGAGGACTTCCCGGGCAGTATACGATACTTCCGGTCCTCCTACGAAGATACAGACATGGGGCATGACCTGGCGGATCAGCATGATGATGCGGCAGGTCATTTCTATATTCCAGATATAACACGAAAAGCCGATGACTTCTGCATGGAACTGGTAAATATGGCGCAAAATGTCATAGGCATTGTGATTGATCGTATATTCTGCCGTTACTACATCCGTGCGTCCGGCATGGAGGCAGGCCGTGCGCAGGCAGCGCAGGGCCAGGGATGATTGAACGTATTTAGCATTTAATGTCGTAAGAAGCGTCTTCATGAAATAGTCCTTTATCAATAGTGTATATATAAATTATACTACAAAGGCCGTCGGACGTGAAGAAAAAGCCATATAAAACAAACCAGCCCGGTAACTGGCCGGGCTGGCAGAAATGTGTCTGTACTTATTGTACTTTCAGGCCGGAGCGATGGAGCGCCATGACAATCGGCGTAACGATGAGGCCCGAAACGATGGCTTCAGGAATGCCGTTGACGACAGTGATCCCGGCCATGATATTGAAAACGTTAGCCAGGGTAATGCCGTGTGCTTCGGCGTAGGGCACGCCGACGATAGCCGTAAAGGATCCGAGGAACATGACCGTATGGCAGACCGTCGTGACAACAGCGGTCACAGCGACGCGGGCCACTTCACGGATTTTCAGGTGCTTGTACAATTCATAGGCTACGACACCGATCATAATACGCGGTACGATGCAGATGAAGGCGTCTGCCACGATGCTGTACTGTACGGCAAACATCAACAGGGCACTCGGTGCCTGCAGCGTACGGATGAACGAAAACAGACCGAACATGAAACCGACGAT
>NZ_ONTA01000115.1:0-2716 GCF_900320625.1 Megasphaera sp. DJF_B143 | reverse complement strand
TTCTTCTCTTTCTTTTTTAGTACTTCCCGCTGGCACCCTGATCTGGCATAAGGCTTGTTCCAGCCGCGTCACCCGGTCGGTCAGTGCCTGGATCTGCGCCGCACCTGCCGAGGTATCCGATACGGCATGAGTACTGGTGCTTCCTACCTGGCTGGCCATGAGCAGCCCCATTTCCACGGCAACACGCGGTGCCGGCGAATTTTTTGCCGTCATGAGTGCTTCCTGAAGCACTCCGAGAATGCGGAAAACCTGTCCCGGTTCGACGCGTCCTGCCTGTTCTGCCAGTTCTTTCATCGAATCGGCATATGCCGAAAGTGTATCTGATTCAGGCGCTGCCTGATACAGCATGAGCGCCCGCAGATGTTCCAATAATTCAGTCAGTATGACCCGGGGTTCTTTTCCCATGCGGACAATATCATCGACGGCACTGATGATGACATCTCCCTTATGGGAAAATACGGCATCGGCCAGGGAAAACAACCAGTCCCGGCCAACCAGCCCCAGAAGATTCCGGACCAGGGTTTCATCGATAGTCCCATCAGCATTGCTGACACACTGGTCCAGAAGACTCAGAGCATCGCGCATGCCACCGTCTGCCTGCACGGAAAGGATATGGGCAGCTCCCTTGCTAATATCAATATGCTCTTTATCGGCTATATAAAGAATCCGTTCTGCTATATCCTGACTGGTAATGCGGCGAAATTCATAACGCTGACAGCGGGACAGGATGGTCATCGGAATTTTTTCCGGTTCTGTCGTGGCCAGGATAAAAATCACATGGGCCGGCGGTTCTTCCAGTGTCTTTAGAAGCGCATTGAAGGCTTCTGTCGTCAGCATGTGCACTTCATCAATAATGTAAATCTTTTTGCGTCCTTCAGCCGGCATAAATTTAATCGTTTCCCGCAAATTCCGTATATCTTCAATACTGCGATTGGATGCCGCGTCGATTTCTATGACATCGAGGGATTCCCCGGCAAGGATATGGCGGCATACATCGCACGTATTGCATGGGTGGGACGTCGGCCCATGGACACAATTCATGGCCCGGGCAAAGATTTTAGCCGTACTGGTCTTACCTGTGCCACGGGGACCGGAAAACAGGTAGGCATGAGCTACTTTATCCGTATCTATTGCTTTTTGCAGAGTTTCCGTAATCTGGCGCTGACCCACTACGTCTTCAAAGGTTTTGGGACGCCATTTACGATATAGCGCAATATATGCCATGATAGTCCTTTCGGAAAGATGTAAAAAAAAGCAGCTAACGGCATAGCTGCTTTGACCAACTGAAAAGTACTCGTGTATGACAACCCGTCAGGTTGCCTCATGGCACATGGAAATG
This sequence comes from Megasphaera sp. DJF_B143, assembly GCF_900320625.1. Lineage (NCBI taxonomy): Bacteria > Bacillati > Bacillota > Negativicutes > Veillonellales > Veillonellaceae > Megasphaera > Megasphaera sp. DJF_B143. The sequence continues at coordinate 1,377 of NZ_ONTA01000115.1, read as the reverse complement.
ACTACTTATCGCTGCTTCCTCTCGGACCTGACGAGGTTCATAGGTTTCCATTGCACAAGTCCCGACGGATTGCCACGCACCAGTACTTTTATTCTGTTAGCTATGTAATTATATCGTATAAATGGAAAAATAGCAAGCATTTTTACATTGTAAAATCAGCATAAAAAAGGCCTGTCAATAGGCAGGCCTTTTGAGTACATCGTATTTTTATTTGTGTTCCCAGATATCAACGCGGCGGTTGTCAGCACGGCCCTGATCCGTGTCGTTGCTGGATACAGGATCATGGAAGGATTTGTAATCCAGGATCATCTGAGAAGCCGGTACGCCATTATTGACAGCATACTGGGCTACATTATCTACACGGCGTTTGGAAAGATCCGTGTTGTATGCATCGCTGCCCTTAGAGTCTGTATTCCCCGTCAGTTTGAACTGTTCTGTCGGGTTAGCTTTGGCAACGGATACGAAGTTGTCCAGTTTGCCCTGTTCAGAAGCCAGCGGCTGATCTTCATCGAAACCGAAGTGGATGCTGTCGAGATAGTAATCATTGTATACATGCGGAGCTTCTACAGGAGCCGGTGCCGGAGCTTCATAGACAGGAGCCGGTGCTTCTTCTACAGGAGCTGCTTTATGGCCGCCGCCGAAGCGGTAGGACAAGCCGGCGATGAAGCCTTTATAGGAAATATTGGCATCATCTTTCAGACCAGGCATATCACCTTTGTCAGCCAGTTTCGTGTTAAGGTAACGGTACCCGGCGTTGATGTCGAGATCCGGCGTAATGCTGTAGCCGAGGCCGGCTTCCCACATGGATGTGCTCTTCGTTCCGAGAGCGCCTTTGGCATAGATGTCGAAATTCTTGGCAAGCGGTGCTTTGGCGATAAGGCCGATCTGAGCTACGTTATTGGTGTCACTCCAACCGCCGAGGTCGTTATTGATACGGTTCCAGCCGGCGAATACGGCAAAGTTTTTATTGAGGCCATAGACGAGGTTGACTTCGTGTTCGTCACCGTCGGTAGCACGTTCACCCTTATAATCGGTCTTCAGGCCGTAGTAGTTATACTGCAAGGCCAGTTTGTCCGTAAATGCATAGGAAAGACCGCCCTGGAAATTCCATTTGGAATCAGAGCTTACATCTCCACTACCACCATACCAGTTGGAAGAATCTGCTTCAGCCTTCGGATTCCAGGCGCCGAGGTCAATCTGCCACTGGCCCTGTTCAAACTGTGTCTGCGGAGTTGCAAACGCAAACGAAGATACGCACGCTGCAGCAGCAACGAGTGTCAATACTTTCTTTTTCATCATAAGTATCCCACGCTTTCATAAATAAATGCATCATTGATTCATAACAATTTCTAATAAAAAATCATTACGGACCTTTGT
>NZ_ONTA01000114.1:0-4668 GCF_900320625.1 Megasphaera sp. DJF_B143 | reverse complement strand
GATGACGACCATCTTCGGTTCATGATGGATAACGGCTCCGGCGCACAGCAAAACAAATACGGCAGCGACGACTACATGTACGGCCAGGGAAATAGTATATGCTTTTTTCCATGTCATGATCCGTGTCATGTATTATCCCTTCTGTTCTGCCGCGATAGCCAGCCGTTTCACGCCGGCTCCTTTCAGCATATCCATGACGGCTACGACCTGTCCATGTGCCGTCTGCTTGTCTGCCTGGAGAATGACGGCAGCGTTAGCATTTTCCGTCATGTGCTGTTTCATCAGCTGCGACGCTTCATCAATGGTAACAGGTTTATTGTCCAGTGTAATATGGCCCTCCTTGTCCAAGGTCAGAATGATGGGCATCTGCACAGGGGCACTGGCACTCTGTGCCTGGGGCAGCTGCACGGACAGTGCTTTCTGGGCCACAGTCTGCAGGCTGTTCATCATAAAGAAGACGAGAAGGAAAAAGATAATATCTATCATGGGGATAATCATGAAAATAGGTTTCTTTTTCATGCGCATATCTTGAAACATCAGGCTCTCCCCCAGCTTTCTTTCTTGGCATTCAGGACATCGGCGCACAGGCCTTCCGTATCGGTCACGATGACATCGAGCTGATGGCTGAAATAGGTATAGACGCAGAACGCCAGGATAGCCACGCACAACCCGCTGGCCGTCGCTACCAGTGCTTCCCCGACGCCACCGGTAATAGCTGCGGTACCGGCACCATTATCGAGGATACTGAAGGTATTGATCATTCCCGTTACGGTTCCCAGCAGCCCCAGGAGCGGGGCGATGGTGACGATGGCGCTGAGATAATCGAGATAGCGGCGGAACCCGACGGCTTCTGCTGCCATGCGTTCCATAAAGGCATGACGCATGGCTTTTTCATTCTGGTCATTGCGCAGGCCCTGTTCTACGACGCGGCTGATCGCCGTGGGAAAACTCTGGCAGATTTCACCGGCCATATCCCATTGCTGATGGGCCGCCGCATGGCGGACACCAGTAAAGAACTTCTTCGACTGGCGGCGGTTCTTTTTATAATAGGAAAACCGTTCGACGGCAATGGCCACCGTAATCAGCGATAAGAGCAGCAGGGGATACATGACGATGCCACCACTATGAAACAAATGCAAAAAATAAGAAAACCCTTCCATTACTTCCACTCCTTCTGTAATCCATACCGTATTCAGGCGTAGTATTACCTCTGCATATCAGCAGAACAAAAAAGAAACGACCGATACAAATCCCAGCCACAAGGCCACTGTATATCCCAGGCATTCCCAGGTTCCGTCCCGGACTACTTCTCCTCTGATTTTGTGCATAAGATCCTCCTTTTAATATCGATAGTAATTATCACCTGTAATCATGATATCAAATCTCAACAATATTTTCTACTCCAATTAGTCATCGGCTGCTCCAATCGGACATTTTCTTTTCCCTGTCCACGGATTTTTCCAGGCCGGTTACGGCGTACCCTTTTTAGAACCGGTATTCCATGCCGGCACGCCAGATGCGCCCGTCCAGATAAATTTCATTTATTTTCTTATCGAAAATATTATCTACGCCGGCAAACAGGCGGAACCGGTCATTGAATTTGCGGTTTACGACAAAATTCAGGGTGTTATAGGTATATTTGTCGTTGGAATCGCTTTCATAATAGTTGTTGACCCACTGTTCCCAGATGGTGAAATTATATCCGCTGGTCTTATGATCATCATAGGTAAGCTGCAGTGTCGTGATGTTATCGGCTATGCCATCCACGCCGTGAGCTGACGAAGCCGCTGACGCCGACTTATTGCTGGCACTCGTCCAGTTGCTCGTCGCCTTGATATCCCAGCGTTTGGACAGATTCCGCCCCAGGGTCAGTTCGATGCCGTGGGTCTTGGTCGTGCCGTCGATGTTGTAATACTCGCTCACGCCGCGCATACCACTGACACTATGGGTGGAAATCATATTGTCGATAGTATTGTGGAAATAGGTCACCTTGCCAAAGGTCTTCCCCCATTCGCATTCATAGCTGACGTCCCAGTTCGTCGATTCTTCCGGCTGGAGATCCGGATTGCCCATGGTCAGGACGCCCATGTGAGTGTAGTCCATATACAATTCACTGACCGTCGGGGCCTTGAATCCTTTGCCCCAGTTGGCTTTGAACCGGTTGTTGTCATTGAGAAGATACGTCACGCCCAGATGCGGTGTCGTTTTGCTGCCGAATTCACTGTGCTTGTCGTAGCGGACGGCAGGGATGATGATCCACTTGTTGCCGGCCAGCCATTCATCCTGGATATAAGCGGCATAGGTATTGACGTCTTTGCCATTGTCGCCGCTTTTGCCGAAATTGACCCCTTCGACGAGATAGCGGTCATATTCCGTGCCATAGGTCAGGGTATGACTGCCGTTGATTTTATGGCTGTTCTTGGCTTCAATGCCCCAGACGGAGTAGGTATTGGTTTCCCCCGTTTCTTTTGCCAGGGCCGTATAGGGCAGGAACCGGAATTTATCCATCTTGCTGTAGAATGTGCGGATCATATAATCATCTTTTTTATTCTTCCCCGTCAGGCTCAGGCTGGCATCGCGCCGTTCCGTTTCCAGTTTGGCATCCTGCAGACGGATGATACCGCCCCAGGCACCGGTATTGTATTCCTTGTGGCTCCAGTCGCCGGTCAGCTTATCTTTATAATATCCCAGGTCGAGATTTAAATTCTTATCCTTGCCCAGTTCATAGGTCCCGCTGAAGCGATAATTCTGTTTTGGCCCCTGCAGGTTTTTGATGGGCAGTCCCGATACGTTATGTTCCGTCCACTGGCGGTCTTTAGAGAAATCCATATCAAAAACGCCGCTGAATTTCCCCTGTTTCCCCAAATCGATATGATAATAGTTCTGCATGTTCGTCGTACCGGTCGTAGCTCCTACAGTGACCGACGGTTTTCCTGTCGATTTCTTGGTGATGATATTGATGACGCCAGCCAGCGCATCGGAACCATACTGGGCAGAAGCGGCACCGCGGACGATTTCAATGCGTTCAATCGTATTGACGTTGATCCGGTCCAGGGCCAGCAGATTCTGTGTCGTAGCCGTATCTTCAATAGCTGTACGCTGACCATTGATGAGGATCAGAGTCTGATTGCTGGCCATGCCGCGCATGGAAACGCGGTGGCCAAATCCAGTGCTCGTGTTCATGATCTGTATATTATCTGCCAGCCGCAGTGCCGAGTAGACATCGGTAGCCCCCAGCTTCTGGATGTCTTCGGCCGTAATGACTTCTACCGTATTGGGAACCGTCTTTATTTCGGCTTCTGTACGGGTAGCCGTGACGACGACGTCTTTACTGAGCAGGTTCTGCGTATCTGCCTGTGCCGTACCAGCAGCTGCCGCATAGGCCGGCATGGCCATCGCAGCCAGAATAATGCCTGTCATATATGATTTGTACTGATGATTCATGTTCCTATACACCCCTCTGTTATTTTATGATATTAATAATCAATAACGATAAAATAATACCATAAAACAAATAAGTATGCCACTCCAATCGGACATTTCCGGCTCCATTTGGACATTTTTCGCAAAAAAAAGAGAGACTATCTCATAGAGACAGCCTCTCCAGGCACATCATCATCGTGCCTGATAGTTATGACTTATGTTTCTGCCGGTACACGCTGGGCGTAAGGCCCGTAAATTTCTGAAAGGCCTTGGCAAACTTACTGCTGTTTTCATATCCGACACGGGCCGCGATTTCCATAATGCTTTCTTCCCCTTCTATGAGCAGACGGGCAGCCTCACTGACGCGGTATTCCTGCATGTACTGGAATATGGTCTTGCCGTACATTTCTTTAAAGCACCGTTTCAGCGTCGTCGCAGCCAGACCTCCGCGCTGTGCCAGTTCGTTGATGGTCAGACGCTCTTTTACATGCTGGGTCAGCAGGAAATGGACTGCTTTGACGGCATCAGCCTGTTTTTTATTGAGCTGTATCTGGTTCTGCTTCTGCACCGGTTCCAGTGTCGTGAGAAACAGCAGGATTTCCATCACCTTCAGGCGCAGATACCGCTTCCGAATCTGTTCCGGCACGTGATACAGTTCATAAAACAAATGGCGCATGGACGTATTTTCTTCCAGGATCATACCAAAGCGGCTGTGATGGCAGAACCGGCTGCACAAACCGGACAAGTCCAGCGAATCATCGGTCAGCAGCCGGTCCAGTACGGGCTGGGCTTCCGGGACGTGGACGATCAGGGATACGCCATGATAGTGGGATGACGGGAAAAAGGCACTGTGGCAGTAACCGGCACTGTCCCGCCAGCCGATGGACATATCGCCCTTTCCCATATACAGGTATTCCCCGTTCTGGAAATGGCACTCGATCCGGCCCTTTTCACAATGATTGATGGCAAATACGTCCGGTCTGGGCCGTGCGGGGAAGGTGACGTCCTGCACATGGGATGTAATGTACTGCAAAGTGATGCCGGGATATACGGTATAGGCCGCAATGCGCAGCTTGCCGGACGCACTTTCCATAAGAGTCAGATTATCGTCTTCCGTCTGCCTGATCTGTGATGCCTCTTTCCATTTCATGACTACCGCCTCTTTTCCATTCCATCATGCCACCGGTAATACTGCCGGGGTGCCCCTTTCTGTCCGGTAAACCCATGCCAGAGAAATTCCGCCTG
>NZ_ONTA01000012.1:0-9202 GCF_900320625.1 Megasphaera sp. DJF_B143 | reverse complement strand
CGGGTCTTTCAGGCTGATTTGATCGGCAACGGTGCCATGGATAGCGTGGAACTGCTGTTCGACATAGCCGAAGACCTGACGGCGGAGGGGAGCAGCCATGCGGGACGGATCGCAGCCGAAGACGCGGACCTGGCCCTGCCGGGGCCGGTAGAGGCCGAGGATGAGCTTAAAGAGGGTGCTTTTGCCGGCTCCCGTGCGGCCGGTGATAGTAACCATTTCCCCGGCTTCTACGATAAGAGTGAAGTGATGGAAAATGTCGGCTTCCTTGCCGTAGCCAAAGGCGGCATCGCCGATTACAAGCGGTGTTGCAGCCGGGTCGGGTTCCATCGTGCCGTTCTTTTCCTGGACGGGTTCGGCGAAGAAATCTTTCAGGCGGCCAATGCCGGCGACGGCAGACTGGATATTCTGGATTTCCATGCCGATGCTTTCCAAGGGCGAGAAGATACGGCGTACATAGGCGATGAGAGCGACAACACTGCCGACGGTCATGCCGAATAGTTCCTGCAGGGACGGACTGCTGACAGACAGAGATATCATCAGGCAGATGATGACTGTGCAACTGGTGATGATGATGGGCGAATAGATGGAATCGCAGAAATTGCTCCGTTCCATGGCCTCGAAACTATCGCGGATTGTACGGCCATAGCGCTGGCGCATATAGCGTTCCTGCTGGCAGGTATGGATCGTGCGGATATTGTGAACCGTTTCTGGTATGAGTTCATTTGTCCGGCTGACAGCGATGCGGTTGTCCCGCTGGGCCTGGAGCATGCGTTTTTGGAAGTAGCGGGTCAGGAGAAAGAGCAGGGGAAGGCAGATGCAGATCAGTGCGCCCAGCCCCGGGCTCAGATGGAATACGACGGCGAGGATACTGAAAATCGTGAATACGTCGGCAATCATACTGACCACGCCGGAATCAAAGAGGTTTTCCAGCGTATCGACGTCATTGACGAAAAGTGATGTGACGGCACCGGCTTCTTGGTTGACAAAGTATGATGCCGGCAGGTCGTCAAGACGCCGGCACATGGCCGAGCGCAGATCATGTGTGATTTTCTGGCCGAATATGGTAATCAGCGTTTCTTTGAAGGCATCGACGAGACCACTTCCGGCATTGAGAGTGAAATAGAGTACACCGGCTGCCATCAGGGGGTAGGTGCTGAAAGCGCCGCTGACAAGGCTGTCAATGATATACTGCAGGATGAGCGGCGGTGTAATGCTCACGGCGATGGACGCGATGATAGCCAGGATGAGGATCAGCAGGAGCAGGCTGTTCTTCCGTAAGGTCTGTAAAAAGACATTACCCATGGGAACCACCTCCCTGGGCATGCTGCAGGTCATAGAGTTTCCGATAGGCCTGGCACGATACATACAATTCTTCGTGGGTGGCGGCGATGCTGCTCCCGTCACCATTCAGCCAGATGATTTGGTCGAGCATTGGGAAAAGAGTCAGGCGATGCGAGATGAGAAGGATGATGCGGTCTTTGCAGTCTCGGCGCAGGTGGCTGTAAATAGCTCGTTCTGTCGCCATATCGACGGCGGCGAAGGGGTCGTCGAGAATCAGTAGCGGCCGTGGATGAAATAGCGTCCGGGCCAGGGCGATGCGGGCCTGCTGGCCACCGGACAGGCGCTGTCCCCCCTCGCCGATGAGGGTCCGGATTCCGTCAGGAAAGGACGCGCAATCCTGATCCATACAGACTGCGTTCAGAACGGGGATGATGTCGCCGCCTTTGCCAAGACGGATATTTTCTTCAATCGTGCCGGCAAAGAGCTCTGCGTCGTGGCCGCAATAACCGGCGATGCCCTTGGGAGATGTATGGCCATTGCCCAGCTCCTGCGTTCCAAAAAGAATCTGGCCGCCATGCGGATTTTCGCAGAGAAAAGCCAGTCCCAGTGTCGATTTGCCAGAGGCCACGGGACCGGTGATTCCGATAATGTCTCCGGGACGGGCTGAAAAGGAAAGGTCCTGAAAAATGGGCACGTCACTGCCGGGGTAGGTAAAGGAAAGATGTCGGACGGTGAGATAAGCCGGTGCCGCCGGCGGCACTGTCCGGGGAAGTGTACTGGCGGCCCGCAGGTGGGGCTGGATGCGCAGCCAGGAAACCTGGGCCTTCTGGATAGCGTTGAACAGTTTGGCCGCATGGGACGATTTTGTCGCCAGTCTGATGAAGCAGGCCAGATACGTCGAGAAGGCGGCAATATCCCACGTTTCCCAGCCCGTTCCCAGGACATTGTGGCCACCGGACCAGATGACCAGTATCGTGCCAATCATAGCGATGACTTTGTAAATCGGCTGGAGTGCGTTTTCCCAGAGATTGGCCAGAATCATTTTCTTTTCATAATCAGTCAGATAATCTTCATAGCGCTGGTCCTGCACGGCTTCTTCGCCGTAGACGCGGTATGTCATGGCATTGCTGATGCGGTCCAGTGTCATTCCTGACAAAGCGCCGCTGCTCTCTTTACTCCTGGCTGCCGTCATAGCGACCGTGCGGCGCAGACTATTGGCCAGGACGTAAGCGATGGGCGGGAAGACCAGGACGCATAGGGTCAGGCGCCAGTCATACCAGGCGATCATGACCACATAGGTCACCATGACAATGCCCGTATCAAAGATTTCTGTCGTGAATTTGCGCATTCCTTCGACACACGTATCGATATCAGAAATGACCTTAGTCATTAATGCTCCCGTATCGGCCCGTTCCATATCCCTCTTTGGTGTCTGGACCAGGTGCTGGTAGAGTATATCTTTCATGGACAGACTGATATTGTTGGCAAATTTCCGGACGTACAGGCGCTTGACATAGCGCGAACTCTGGACGCCGAGAATGACAAGGGCGTAGGACAGACAGAGAACGTACATATCTGCTGCCGTCCTGCTGCCGGCAAAAATATCATAGAGGCATTGTGCCAGCTGCCCGTCGAACCAGGGAGCGGCAATCATGCCGACATTATACAAAATGCCACTGAGCGTGACGATGAGCAGTAATTTTTTTTCATGATAAAAATAATAGCGGACTGAACCCGGTCCTAAGCGTTTCAAAGCGAACACCTCACAGTTTCTGCTTCCTGTATCTTTTCACTATACACTAATACAGGCAGTCGTACAACTGGAATCGCAGTTCGCAGTCCGCAGGAAGTGTTGTTAGTTTTTTGTCGAAAGGACGATGTCAGGGTCTTTTGCCATTAATTCACCTCTTGCAAAAAGTCAAAAAGACGAATATAATAAGAATGTAATAAAGTCAAAAGGTGAAAGATAACCATTTGATGTATATTGTATTTTCATAAGCAGGTGATACGATGAGTGTGTTAGCTGATAAAATCGAACAATTTATATTACATAAGCTCCTCGAAGAGGATGAAGAGAATATCGTTCTCCGCCGCAATGAACTGGCGGATGAACTGGATTGTGCCCCTTCACAGATTAGTTATGTCCTAAGTACACGCTTTTCTAATGACAAGGGCTATCTAGTAGAATCACGACGGGGCTCAGGCGGTTTCGTGCGCATTATCCGCCTGACTCCGAAAAAACAGGACCGGACACCGGCACCGCTGAAAGAAACGCTGCCTGCTGTCAATATTACGATGGAAGATCTCGACGTGCTATTATATCGTCTGATTAAAAGCAAGTCGCTGACGAACAGGGAGGCCATTTTGCTGCATCATACGTTTGAAGCGTTGTTTGATGAAGTCGATGAACCGCAGCGGATGGCAGTTATAGGGCGGATTCTCCGGTCCCTGAATCTGCACTAGTGTAAGAAAGGAGGCGCACGCCATGCTTTGCGATCAATGCAAAAAAAGAGAAGCCGTCGTCCATATCGCGAAGATTGAAAACGGCCGCCGCACGGAGCTGCACCTGTGTGCAGAATGTGCGCGTAAACAGGGAAGTTTACCTGATTATTCTAATTTCAATATTATCGATAATGATTTCTTCCGTAAAATGGCTTACCCCGATTATTCCGGCCAGGCCGAAGAAGAACCGCGCTGCAATAGTTGTGGCATGACGTATAGTGAATTTAACCGTCTTGGTAAATTTGGCTGTCCCGATTGTTATGAAGCATTCCGGGAAGAAATCACGCCTCTGGTCCGGCGGATACACGGTCACACTAAACATGTGGGCAAGGTGCCGAACCGGGGAACCGGTGTGTTCCGTACAGCCAATCAGATTAAACGCCTGCGCCAGCGTCTGAAAAAACTCGTTCAGGATGAACGGTATGAAGAAGCTGCCCGCGTACGCGATGAAATCCGCATGCTGGAACGGCAGCTGCCACCGCGGCAGAATGGGAAGGAGGAATAACGGATGCTGCAGGATATATTGAAAACGCCGTTGATTCCCTGGCAGGATGGATCAGGAGATTTGACGGATGTCGTGCTGGACAGCCGTATCCGTCTTTCCCGGAACTTAAAAAAATACGTATTTCCTGATAAGGCGACTGATGCAGAACTGGCTGCCGTCCTGGCGGAAGGGGAACGGTACATGCCAAGTCTGAATACGCTGGGAGGAGGGACTTATGAAAGTATCCATCTTTACGATCTGACTTCGTGGGAACGGGAAGTGCTGGCAGAACGCCACCTGGTTTCGGCAAGCCATATTCAGAAACCGCAGAACAGAGGATTGCTGTTACGGCAGGACGGTGCCGTTTCCATTATGATCAATGAAGACGATCATTTCTGTATTCAGACCGGTGCGGCAGGGCTCCAGCTCGATAAGGCATGGGAAGATGCGACACAGGTAGACGATGCGCTGGAGGCAAAACTGAATTTTGCCTTCCGGGATGATTTCGGTTATCTGACTGCCAGTCCCTCCCTTACCGGGACCGGCCTTATTGCCGGCGTCATCCTCCATCTGCCCGGACTGGTGCTGATGAAGCGCCTTAACCGTATTGTCCAGGGGATTACTAAATTGGGCTTTACCATGTGTGGCATGTATACGGAACGGAACGAATATATTGGCAATGTGTTCCAAGTGACGAATCAAATTACGCTGGGCGTATCAGAAGAAGATATTATAGGGCAATTGAAGAAGCTTGCCACACAGATTGTCCAGGAAGAACGGAACTGCCGGAACCTGCTCTGGACGCATAATCAGAATGCCATGAAAGACCGGTTTTTCCGGAACTATGGCGTATTATCCCATGCCTGGATGCTCGATTTTTATGAAACCATCGATTTTCTAAGCGATTTCCGCATGGGGATAGATTTTGGTGTCATTCAGGAACGGCCACAGGCGTATCATGCCTTGCTGACGGCAGCGGGGCCGGCATATCTGCAATGGCAGGCCGGTAAGGAACTGAATGATGAAGAGCAGGACTTGCAGCGGGCTAAGGTAATCCGTCAGCTTCTGCAGGATTATGCCATTTAAAATGTGTACGATGGCTGAATGGCAGTATGGAAAGTCTGCCCGGACCAGCGTATAAGGATGTGAAAGAATATGTATAACAGATTTACAAATAATGCAAAACGGGTGCTGCAGTATGCCCAGCAGACAGCGCAGCGCTTGGGTCATGACTATGTAGGAACCGAACACATTTTGCTCGGTCTCGTTCTCAATAAAGAAGGGGTGGCAGGTCAGGTACTGGCTCAATTGGGGCTTACGCCGGAAAACATACTGCGGGCCATCGAAAAATTGACGGCATCCCGCGACATGATCCAGGATGAACCGGGGCTGACCCCGCGCACAAAGCGGACAATGGAACTGGCTGTCAGTGAAGCCAACCGGCTGGGACAAAACTATGTTGGTACAGAACATATTCTGGCCGGACTGATTCTGGAAGGGAGCGGCCGTGCCAGCCAGATCCTGGAATCTATGGATGTCGATCCGGAACAAATTTTGCACCGTTTGGCAGAAGTAACAGGTACAGATGCCGAAGACGTGCCGGAAGAAGGCGGAGCTGCTGGCAGCATGGATCTCAATGCCTATGGCCGTGATCTGAATGAACTGGCACGGAAAGGTAAAATTGATCCCGTCATCGGCAGGGAAAAGGAAATCGACCGGGTCATCCAGATCCTTAGCCGCAGGACGAAAAACAACCCCGTCCTCATCGGAGCTCCCGGAGTAGGGAAAACAGCCATTGCCGAAGGTCTGGCCCAGCGCATTGTAAGCGGTGTCGTACCGGATATTTTAGCCGACAAACATATATTTTCCCTGGACCTTACGAGTCTGGTGGCTGGTACAAAATATCGTGGGGAATTTGAAGAACGAATTAAAAAGGTGATCGAGGCCATACAGAATGATTCCCATATGATCCTCTTTATCGATGAACTGCATCAGCTCATCGGTGCAGGGGCTGTAGAAGGCTCCATGGATGCCGCTAATATCCTTAAACCGGCCCTGGCACGGGGCGAACTGCAGTGCATCGGCGCGACGACGCTGGATGAATATAAGAAACATATAGAAAAGGATACGGCTCTGGCCCGCCGGTTCCAGCCAGTACTGGTTGGTGAACCGACGGAAGATGATGCAATACAGATTCTGTTCGGTTTGCGTGACCGTTATGAAGCATTCCATAAAGCGCGCATTACCGATGAAGCCGTGCGCAGTGCCGTTACCCTTTCCGCGCGGTATATCAGTGACCGCTACCTGCCGGATAAGGCCATCGATGTCATGGATGAAGCGGCATCACGGGTGCGTATGAAAGTATATTCTCCGTCTGATGAAGTCAAGAGCCTGGAACAGAAACTGGCCGATATCCGCAAGGAAAAAGAGGCGGCTCTGGCCAGTGAGGACTTTGAACGCTGTGCGTCCCTGCGTGATGAAGGAAAGGAGTTATCACGGCAGCTGGAAACGATGCAAAAAGAACGGAAACAGCACGATGATGCCCGGCTGGTCGTGACAGAAGATGATATTGCCGATGTCGTGTCCCAGTGGACGGGAATCCCCGTACGGCAGTTGACGGAAACGGAATCGCACCGTCTGCTCCATCTGGAAGAAGAATTACATAAGAGGGTCATCAGTCAGGATGAGGCCGTGACGGCTGTTTCCAAGGCAATACGCCGGGCACGGGCGGGCCTGAAGGATGCAAACCGCCCAATTGGTTCGTTCCTGTTCCTCGGCCCCAGTGGCGTCGGCAAGACCGAACTGGCCCGGACACTGGCCCGGCAGCTCTTTGGCAGTGAAGAATCAATGATTCGCATCGACATGAGCGAATACATGGAAAAATACAGCGTATCCCGCCTGGTAGGGGCACCTCCCGGTTATGTGGGGTATGAAGAAGGCGGCCAGCTGACCGATGCCGTACGGGAAAAACCGTACAGTGTCGTATTATTTGATGAAGTAGAAAAGGCTTCGTCTGATTTCTTCAATCTGCTCCTGCAGGTCCTCGATGACGGACGCCTGACTGATTCCAAGGGACGTACGGTTGATTTCCGCAATACGGTCATCATCATGACCAGTAATCTGGGAGCCTCTCATTTGAAACCCGATGCCCCGGTCATGGGATTTTCGACGGGCAGTCAGGAAGAAAACCGGGAACAGGCTTTCAAAACGGCGAAAAAAGAAATCATGGATGACGTCCGGCGGTTCTTCCGTCCGGAATTTTTGAACCGGATTGATGAAATCATCGTATTTAAGCCGCTGCAGCGGGATGATTTGCGCCGCATCGTCTCTCTTATGCTGAAAGATCTGACGAAACGGCTCGACGAAAAAGGCATTGCTATGGACTGGACAGAAAATGCCGACGATGTATTGGTCCGGGAAGGAACCGATTTCGCTTATGGCGCCCGTCCGCTGAAACGGGCTATCCAGAAACTGGTGGAAGATCCTATTTCGGAAATGATGCTCGGTGGCAGCCTGAAAAAGGGGAACCATCTCCATGTAGACAGCCCGGATAAGAAAGAGTTACTATTTACGACAGAATGATGAGAGAAGCCAGCGGTTCCGGGACGGGGACTTCTTTCAGAAGAGGAGCGGATTCATGGCTAAAGTAAAGACGCGCTATGTATGCGCTAATTGCGGCAGCGTTTCCAGCCGCTGGCTCGGACGCTGCCCCCAGTGCGGGGAATGGAACACAATGACAGAAGAAACATTACAGCCGGAGGCTCCCCGTAAAGCTGGCAGCATGCAGCGGACGGGGACGGAAACCCGTCCGGCTGCCCTGACGGACATTACCATGGAAGACATGTCCCGTCTGGAAACGGGAATTGGCGAACTGGACCGCGTGCTGGGAGGCGGATTGGTGCCCGGCGCCCTGATTCTGCTCAGTGGGGATCCGGGTATCGGCAAATCGACGCTGGTGCTGCAGATGGCGGCAGCGGTCTGTAAAAAACAAGGTGCCGTCCTGTACGGTTCCGGTGAAGAATCACAGGGACAGATTAAGCTGCGGGCCGAAAGACTGGGAATTGTGGCTCCGGACCTGTTCATACAGGCGGACACATCACTGGATGCTGTATTGCATGAGGCTGAACGGCGGAAACCACGGCTGCTCATCGTCGATTCCATCCAGACGATGTACTGCCAGGATGCAGACGGTACACCGGGGAGCATGGGGCAGATACGGGAAGGTACAGCACGGCTCATGACTTTTGCCAAGACGACCAACATACCCGTTGTGGTCATCGGCCATGTGACCAAAGAAGGGGCCATTGCCGGCCCGCGCATGATGGAACATATGGTGGATGTCGTGTTGTATTTTGAAGGTGACCGGCAGTATCAGTTCCGCATCCTCAGGGGGATAAAGAACCGTTTTGGCTCGACAAATGAATCCGGCATGTTTACCATGACCGAAGAGGGCCTTTCGGAACTGGCCAATCCGTCCCAGCTGCTCCTGGCTGAACGATCGGCTCATCAGGCCGGTTCGGTTATCGCGGCCGTTATGGACGGCCAGCGGCCTATGCTGGGAGAAATACAGGCGCTGACATCGCATTCCGTATTTGCCGTACCACGGCGGACTGCTTCCGGAATGGATTACAACCGCCTGATTATTTTGCTGGCCGTCCTGGAAAAACGAATCGGCCTGAATCTGGGAACACAGGATGTCTATATCAATGTCGTAGGCGGGTTGCGGCTCACCGGGACAGCTGCCGATCTTCCGGTTATTCTGGCCGTCGTTTCCAGCTTTAAGGATATTCCTATGGATGAGCATACGGTAGTCATGGGCGAAGTGGGACTGACTGGAGATATACGGCGTGTCCCTCAGGCTGACCGCCGGTTGAAGGAAGCCGCCAAAATGGGATTTACCCGGTTCATCGTTCCCCGGGGGAATATGTCAGAGCT
>NZ_ONTA01000182.1:0-2393 GCF_900320625.1 Megasphaera sp. DJF_B143 | reverse complement strand
CAAGTCATGAATGTATTATCTACTACAAAAATCGCATTATTATCATGCGCTATATCTGCGATTGCTTTAAGATCTGGTACGGTAATCATCGGATTGGATACGGTTTCCGTGTATAAAAGAGCGGTGTTCGGACGGATAGCTTTCTTTACACTGTCAATGTCCGTAAAGTCGGCGAATGTCGTTTCTACACCATAATGACTCAAAACTTTTGTAAAAATATCAATCGTTTCTCCGTAGAGCGTCATGTCAGACACGATATGATCGCCCGCTTTAACGTTGGAAATAATTGTGGTGGCAATGGCGCCCATGCCGGAACTGCAAGCAATAGAATCTTCACCATTTTCTGCGTAAGTCATTAATTCGATTAATGCGCTGCGGTTTGGATTGCGATTACGATTGTAGCAAAAACCATGTTCATCATAACGTTTTTGTAAATCATCCAGGTCTTCTACATTAAAGGCTGTAGTCATATAAATAGGAGTGGCTTCCGGGTTGGTAGCCGGTTCATTAATGTAGATGCCTTTTGAAAGAACATCTGTACCGAAACTGAATTTTTTGTCTGTTTGTTTAAACATGTTGTAAGACCTCCTGTATTTGACGTGTCTCCAGTATATTGTCTATAGCCACAATAGAGTCAATGTCAAAATGTCTGTTTTTTCACGTTGACTCTATTGTAGCTATATAGTTTAAGATTAGAGCCACAAGACAAATGCATTTGTAAGTTGGGACAACTTTATCTGAACTGGAGGTAGTGCATATGTTAGCACATACGCTGAATGCTATAAACGATTTTTTCTGGAGCATTCCATTCATTGCATTCGTTATTTTTGTAGGGGCTTATTTTACGATAGGGTCTAAATTTTTTACGATTTTTCATTTTGGACATATTATAAAGAACACGTTTATGAGTATGTTCAGCAAGGATGCCCATCAAAAGTCGGAAGGTCATGTTTCTCCGTTTGAAGCGATTTGTGTTTCTGTTGGCGGTAACGTTGGCATGGGAACCATCGGTGGTGTAGCAACAGCTGTTGCTACTGGTGGACCGGGTGCCGTATTCTGGATGTGGTTATGGGCTTTCTTTGGCATGATGGTCAAAATGGTTGAAACGACCTTAGGGTGTTATTACCGCAGCCGTAATGAAAAAGGTGAATATTACGGTGGTGGCACTTATATGCTGGAAAAAGGGATTGCTCATGAATTGCATCATCGTAAATTTGGCACGGTTCTGGCTGTTCTCTTTGGGATAGGTTTTGTTGCTCAGTTTTTAGGTGGTTCCCAGGTATACACCATTTCAGAAATTTTAAAAACAAGTTTTGGTATTGACCAGATGCTGGTTACAGTGTTATATACGGCTTTATTGTATTATGTCATTTACCACGGAATTCCCGGTGTAGCAAAATTTGAAAAATACGCAACTCCTTTTAAATGTTTGTTATACCTCGTAGGATGTTTGTTCTTGATCGTTTTTAATTATCAGAATATTCCACATATGTTTTATCTGATTTTCCATGATGCTTTTACAGGCACTGCAGCTGTTGGCGGTTTTGCCGGTGCCACTATTGCCAAAGTTATTGGTGATGGCGTTGCTCGTTCCATTAATGCCAATGAAGCTGGGCAGGGTTCTTCTCCTTTTATTTATGGATCTGCTGATACTCCGCATCCAGTACGTCAGGCTTTATGGGCATCATTCGACGTGTTTGTAAACACGATGATTGTTTGCTCCCTCACTGCTTTGTGTGTTATTGCTACAGGTGTTTGGGACTCTGGTATTAAAGGGGCATCTCTGAGTATTGCCGCTTTTGAAACGGCTTTCGGTTTTGGTGGGGATATCTTCCTTGGTATCGTAGCGATTCTCTTCGGGATTACCGTAACGAGTGGTTGGTTTACATTCTATGTAGCTGTCATCAATCATGGTTTTAGAAGCCGCCCGATTCTTCGCGACCGTTTAGTAAAAATTTTCAAATTTGTATATCCAATTCCAAATTTGATTATTGTTGGTTCTATTGTTTATACTGGCAACGGCCCGGATCTTTTCTGGACAATTGTTAATATTACATTGATTGCTCCGGTTGCCACAAACTTATTGGGATTGTTGGTATTGCGTAAGAAATTCTGGGCATTACTGAAAGACTATAAAGCCCGGTATATGGGTATTGGCGAAGTAGATCCTGATTTCTGCATCTTTTATGAAGATGATCCGGAAGTCTTTGCTCAGGAAGAAGCAATCCGGCAGAGAGCCCGTGAAATTGATGCCAAAGCTCACGCTAACAAGTAAAGTTGCATAGTGCTTTTATAAAATGTATATAAGCCACTCATAAAATTTTCAAAAATTTTATGAGTGGCTTATATACTATATTCAATTCGCTGTCCGTCATCAGATATTCCAGCTTGTT
>NZ_ONTA01000108.1:0-5817 GCF_900320625.1 Megasphaera sp. DJF_B143 | reverse complement strand
GAAGGCACAGGTCTGGCCTCTGGTCAGGGCAAAGGGCAGCTGGTCAAAAAACTGCTTCAGTAAGGGGCCGTTGGGGCCGCATTTGATTCCCTGCCGCCGTCCTTCCCGCCGCCGGCGCAGGCAGAGGCCGGCCTGCATGTCAAACAATTCTTCATAGGCCAGTTGCTCCCGGGCTTTCTCCTGTTCTTCCCGGCTTTTGGGGAAATGCATCATCTCATAAGCTTCGACGAGAGGAAACCGGGAGTGACTCGTCGGCCGGCACGGCGCCGGCAGGAGATCCTGTTCTGTCCGGGCCAGGGTCAGGGCCTGGCGCACGGCTTTTCTCACGTCGGACTGGCGCAGGCCGTCCGTCAGTCCGTAGAGCGGCATGAATCCCTGCCCCTGTGGTTCTCCTTCTTCCACATCGGGCGTATTCATCTGGCGCCTGCCATAATTCCACTCGATGCGCCCGAAGGCCGATACGATCATGCCCGTATGAAATTGTTTTTTCTTGAACGGCTGATTGAACCAGGTCATTTCTACGGCTCCCGTTTCATCGTGGAGCACGACCTTTAAAATCGTCATGCCCCGCCGGGGCCGTACTTCCTGTATGGTCCCGACGCGGCCGCACACCAGGACCGGTTCCTTCCGTTCCAGGTCCGCCCGGCCGATGGGGACGACGTGGCTCCGGTCTTCATAATCGCGGGGGAAATACTGGAGCAGTGCGGGAATCGTCGTGACTCCCAGACGGGCAAACAGCTTTTCCCGGCGTACTCCGATACCGGGCAGCCGGCGAATTGAACTATCCATGAAAATACTCCTTGTCATTTGATTGTATTTATTGTATCATATTTTGTAGGCTTTTAATAAATAATCCTTGATTTGCCCCATATTTTATGATAAGATTTGTATGTTGTACTGCGAAAGTACTAGGAGGTGTAACCCATGGCAAATTATTGCGAAATCTGCGGTAAAGGTACCGTAACGGGCATGAATGTCAGCCATTCCCATTTAAAAACCAAAAGAACCTGGAAGCCGAACATCCAGAGAGTACGCGCTATCGTAGACGGCGAAGTCAAACGCGTAAACGTCTGCACCCGCTGCCTCCGTTCCGGCAAAGTACAGCGTGATGTATAATCCGGTATAAAAAAAGATGATTCTTCTCTGAATCATCTTTTTTTATACCCTTTTTTTTGCGCTTCTATTATTTCATATCGATATGACGGGCCAATAATTCCGCCCGTTCCTCAATTCCCGGACAGCGGAGGATACTCTTCGGTTCGTTGGCCGTTTCCATGAGGGCAAAATGACCGGGCAGGATGAAATTCTTGTTGCAGTTCAGCGCCCCGATGATCTGTTCGGCCACGATATCGCCGCCGCTGTAACCGGAAACAATCAGAGCAAAGACGCGTTTTTTCGAAAAAGTCTGCCAGTCCGTCCGGAACAAGGCAGTGAGGCGGTTGAAAAAGGCCATGATGTTGGCCCCGACGGCATCGTTATAGTTGGGGCAGATGAGGACCAGCGTATCGCACTGGCGCACGGCGGGATAGACCTGTTCCACCATGATGCCGCCGTAGAAGCAGTCTCCCCGTTCGCCAAAGTGCAGGCAGGCCTCATAACTGCAGCCCCGGCAGTCCACGACCGCCCCGTTGCGCAGGGATATTTCCTCTACCCGCGACGCCGTGAGATAGCGGCGCACCATTTCCCACAACAGCAGAGTATTGCTGGTACGGCGGCTGCTGGCGTGGAGCGCCAGGACGCGGCGCCCGCATTCTGGCGGCGGTGCAAAGGATAGGAGTTTCTCCACGAGCTGGCGGACGCCTTCCTGATAGGCTCCCAGATTATCGACTCCCCGCACCCGGGCCTGTATGGTGAAATTGTACAGCGAACCCGTCGCCTCGACCAGCGGCTTTCCCGGAAAGGCGCAGCCGGAACGGTTGGCCATGAAAATCATTTCCCTGCCAATTTTCTTGGTAAACAGCTCATCGGCCCCATCGACGACGACAGCACCGCAGCAGCCTTCAAGACAGTGGACATGCTGGGAAAGGAAGGAAATCATGCGGGCGTAGGCCATATTGAGGCCGCCCCGGGCCAGATTGATGGCAAAGAGGAAGCGCAGGTCTTCGCCGCCGCTGCGCCGCGTGCACAGGGCCACAAAGGGGGCCAGACTGTCGATGACCGTATGAGGCACGTCCTGGAGGGCATAGCGCAAAGCGCTGTCTACCCGTTCGGGATGGCCCGGTTCCTGCCATCCCATTTTGACAACATACAACATAGTACATCCCTTCTTATCGTAACTCGCACAACCTGAGGTAGGCATAGGCAATGCGGTCATACAACGCCTTGGGCAGAGACCGGTCCTCGTAGACCAGCCCTTCGTCCGTATAGCGGCTGCGGACGCCCAGGAAGGCACCCCGGTCCCGGTCTCCCAGATATACCGACCCGTAATGCCAGCGTCCTTCAAGCGTCAGCAGGATGGACAGGGCCGCCGACGACAGGGCCGGTGCGATGTACGGCTTATATCCCAGATTCCGGACGACGTAGTTGGCTTCTACGACCTTTCTGGTCAGTTCCCGCGACAGAGCATCGTCATAGCCATCGATGCGGTCGGCGATGACCAGGTCTTCTCCGTGGGGGCCGAAAGCCCGTCCTTCCTTGAGGTAATGGGCCATCCGTTCATCCTGTTCTGCATAGTAACAGGCCCGGGCATTCATGACGCCGAGGCCGTAGCCCTGTATCTGCCAGGGCTGGACGCCCGATGCGTCCAAAAAGGCCGCACACAGGGGGTCTACGGGATCGGAAACGATACAGACTAGACCGCCGTATGCCGCTTTACGGGCCAGCCCGGCAAAATGGCCGATGAGGCCTTTGTTGGCTTCCAGCTGGGCCATGCGTACGTCCCCCTTTGCCGAAAGGGGTGGTACACCCTTGCTGGCACAAAAGATGAAGACGTCGCAGTCAAAGAGCTGCTCTTCCGTGACCATATATACGGGTGGCAGCACCGGCCCGTCTCCCTGGCCGGCAAAGGGATAGCGTATCTGGTTGATTTCTATTTCCAGCCGGCGCAGATTATTCTCATTGAGGTCGCAGATGCCGATGCAAGCGATATCCGCCGCGCCGAGGAGGCGCAGGCCGATGAGCATCGTCGTTCCCACGTCGCCCAGGGCCAGGATGTGGACACGCGCCTTCTTCCCAGGCATAAAGGGCCGGCCGGCAAGGGACAGCGGCGCCGCAATACCGGCCTGTCCCGGCAATTCATGGATATAATGTACTTGTTCCATACACAGTTCCCCCTTATTCTTCATCCAGTTTCCAGTATTCGCCCCAGCGCAGGCGGATGAGACGTTCTATGTCGTTTTCTATGAACCGCGTCAGATCCATATTCTGGTCGAAGGTGACACCCACATCGATATCGGGATAGCGGGGATAGGTGACGACTTCGCCGAGACGCTTAAGGGTCAGGCGCTTTTCGTACGTTTCCTGATACACATCCTGCAGGGTCTTCATGATCAGCCGGGCGTTTTTCAGGCAGGTAAGGGAATAGAGGAAGGCCGCATCAGGGTCACTGTGCTTGATGAAAGCCGGCTTGACATAGGGCAGGATGAGATTGACCGACGGATTGCGGTCGTACCCGCTGTAATCGTGGGCATTGTCGATACTGTCGCCGCCGATTAAGGGATAGCAGTCCCGTTCGTTGAGCCAGACTTCCAGCGTCGGCAGGTAATAGGCGCATTCGGCCTTGATGTGCTTTTCCGCCATCATATCCATGGCCTGACCGGTCATGACGCCGACGAGGACCTCTTTGATTTCCACCTGGTTCTTGATGAGATACGGCGTCAGCATGCGCATGCGGTGTCCCTTGTGGAGCAGGTCGTCGATGAGGATGACCGGCCGGTTGAAGGACTTAATGGTCCGGACCTGGTTTTCCACGGACGAATAGTGGTGGGTTTCGGCAATGGTAAATCCCTTGACGGCGCGGTTAAAATACTTTTCGATGTGGAGCGATTTGGTGACCGTATTGGGCACGAGGACGTCGCTCAGGGCCTTGCCGAAGGGAACAGACATATAGGGGCCGCGCCGCTTCTTCGGATCATCGACGATAGAAACGCCGTTGATGTGGGCCATCTTGGTAATGATCTTATGGTGCATGGCACTCGTATTGAACGACAGGAGCAGCTTGCCCGGATAAATGCGCCGCATGACGGCCAACAGATTGGTATGGGCCTGTTCCAGTGCCTGCAGGACCCGGGGATGCTTGTTGAAGGGGTTCTTGATAATCGTTTCCACGTCGCGGAAAATGACGATGGGATCCTTCATATTGACCGCATACAGGGGATGGGCCGATCCCGGCGGGGCGATATTGACAAACCCCTGTTTCACCAAGGCATCGAGGACGGCGTCGTTATAACCAGCCTCATCGACGGGATGGTACACGGCATAAGCGTAATCCCGGGCAATGAGTTCCGTCAGGACTTCCGTGATGATGATCTGGCCGGCATTACTAATATCCGAATCGCCGGCAATATACAAAAAACCGATGGAAGCAATACTGCCGGCCGCGTGGCGCCGGATGTGGTCCGCCGTCTGCATATCGCCGAATTCGGACAGCAGGTCCCGGCTGTGGGCATTGTGGACGGCCGCGTAGGCAATCATCTGCTTCTGCTTCCCCGCGTTATCGATATAAATCGTCCAGACCCGTTCCTTGTCGATATTGCGGTCCCGTTCGATGTAGCGGTCCACTACGTCGATGTCATACCCCAGGGCGCCGAGACGGCTGTAAATCGGCCAGAGACTTTCCGCTCCTCTGGGCCGGAAGGCGCCGATACCGATTTCCCGGGCTTCCAGGACGTGTTTGTACGCCGGTTCGCGCAGGTACAGGTTGTTATCGTAAATGAAATTCTGGGCTACGGCGTCAATGAGATTGGAAATATCCCGGTTGAGGTCGATATTTTCCCGGATACGGGTCGAGCTGATGTCTTCGTAGAATTTATCCAGGAGGAGCGGAATGACTTTGCCCGTAATGGGATAGCCGCCAGTCCCCTTCTTATTCTTCGTCTCCCGCGTTTCCCGGGCAAAGGTGATGTGGTTCACCGTATGGATGGAATCGGCCGTCGGCACGGCTTTATAGGCCGAGGCGTTTTCGATGACATCGGTTCCGACGGCGATGTACAGCTCTTTACCCGTGAAGATTTCCTTCAGGCGGCGCACGTCGGCCTCGTTGGCAATATTGACCGACACATCATCCGGGAAGGGATAAATATCCTCTTCATCGGCTACAGACATATTCATGATCTTGCGGCGCATGAGACGCGGCTGGGTATGCTTGGACCAGGAAAACTCATCCAGGGCCAGATAGACATCGAAGCCCAGGTCGCGTATCCGGCAGGCCACGGCCTTGTGGCCCAGACTGAAGGGGTCAAAGGTGCCGGGATAAAAGCAGGCCTTATGATGGCGTGGGAACTGGAAAGGACCGCAGAGGAACTGGTGACGGCTGATATAGCGGTAAATATGGTTCAGCACGGCGGCATTGCTGTAAAAATCCAGCGTCCCTTCACTATTTTCATAGAGGGTGATCAGCAATTTCTTGTACGAATGGGCAAAGAGAAAATCCGTCTGTTCCTGCGGCATACAGGGGCTGTTAAAGACGAAACGGCCGATATCGCGGAAAGCGTCGCGACTCCGTTCCTTGTCGTAATGGGCATAGGCCTTGATCATGATATACAGGAGATGGCGCTGCCGTTCCCTGTTCTTTTCCTCATAATTGGGAAAGGCCGCCATGAATTCCCGGAAATGTTCCAGAATGACGCCGATCGTACTGACCATGGATGACGCCACCTG
>NZ_ONTA01000133.1:0-4089 GCF_900320625.1 Megasphaera sp. DJF_B143 | reverse complement strand
CGTAAAAAATTTCAGGCCGTTACGATTATACGGCAGATGACTTGCGGTAATCATGATAGATCCGTCCATATTCGTCTGCGGGAAGACAATAGACATAAACATAGCCGGCGTCGAAGCCATTCCACAATCGTACACCGTCACTCCCATAGCCGTCAGCGCCTGGAACAGAGCGTCCTTCATCATTCCAGCCGATATGCGCGAATCGTGACCTACAGCAATCTGCAGCTGATCTGCCTTTTTCCCCAGCCGGTCTTCCAGAAATGTGACAAATCCGGCAGTAATGCGGTTTACCGCTTCCGGCAGAAGATTGACCTTCTCCCCTGCTATGCCTTCAATAGCGATACCACGGACATCACTGCCGTTCTGTAATTTCAATAACTCTTCCTTAGAAATCATGCCATCCTCCCGTACATCTGAATGTCTTCATCGGCAATTACAATAAGGCCAGCAGGCCATCAATATCGTCTTCCGTCGTAGCCCAGCTGGTAACGAACCGTATAGTCTGTG
The DNA here is from genome assembly GCF_900320625.1 of Megasphaera sp. DJF_B143. Classification (NCBI taxonomy): domain Bacteria; kingdom Bacillati; phylum Bacillota; class Negativicutes; order Veillonellales; family Veillonellaceae; genus Megasphaera; species Megasphaera sp. DJF_B143. Next base: position 3,582 of record NZ_ONTA01000133.1, on the reverse strand, counting down.
TCCCATCGGCATTATCCAGCCATTTTTCAAACATGACGTTCTGAGCTAGTTCCGCTGCCTTTTCGCGTGTCATGACAGGGAATATCATATTGGAAACCGGCGTATAAGCAAATTCATATCCTTTCGCTCCAATGCCATGAGCCAGCTTCTGTCCCATCGCATCTGCCTGACGCCCCAGTTTCGTATACAGGTCGTCTTTTAACAGTGCCTGGAACTGGATTCCCAGGAGCATCCCTTTGGCAAAAAGAGCTCCGTTCTGCCGCATAATGGCACGGAAATGCGGTTTCAGCGTATCGTTGACGATGACCACCATTTCGCCGAAAAGGGCACCGCATTTCGTACCGCCAAAATAAAAGGCATCTGCCAGAGCCGCCATATCCTTAAGAGTGACATCATTATAGGAAGAGCCCAGTGCCATAGCCAGGCGTGCCCCGTCAATATACAGATACAGTCCATGGCGGTCGCAGCATGCACGCAAGGCCTTCAATTCATCCAGCGTATAGACGGCGCCCATTTCCGTCGTATCGGAAATGTAGACCACCCGGGGCAGTACCATCTGTTCCATATCGTGGAAGGCAACGACTTTGTCCACGTCTTCCGGAGACACTTTGCCGTCCGTCGTCGGAACGGGCAGCACTTTGTGGCCTGTCGCTTCGATGGCACCGGTTTCATGGGTATAGATATGAGATGATTCGGCAGCGATGACCGCTTCATAGGGACGCATAAAGGCAGCCAGGCAAACCAGATTGGTCAGCGTACCACCGGCAATGAAATGCACGTCAGCATCAGGCTGCCCTGTAATCTGGCGCACGAGCTGTGTCGTTTCTGTACAGAATGTATCATTGCTATAACTGTCGCTGGGCGTCAGATTCTGATCAGCCAGTGCCTGAAAGACCTGTGGATGCGCACCCAGGCTATAGTCATTTTTTAAAAATATCATATCCGTTCCCTCTTTTCCCAAAATATTAAAACAGATTATTCGTTTCTATTATACGAAATGGTCCAGAAAAAAACAATCCGCCTCTCTTACAAATATGCCAGTGCTTCCCGGACCGATGAGACAATATGGGTAGCCGCCTGCTGTACCGGTTCTGGCGCATAAGAGAAAGTAAAAGAAACATCGGCTGCCTTGAGCATAGGCGTATCATTATACGAGTCCCCGATGGCCCCCATCGTACAGATGGCCAGCTTCTCTCTGACTGCCATAAGTCCCGTTCCCTTAGAGCAGTCAGCCCCTACGACATCGACAACACTCGTATTGGCATAGGCAGTCAGTATATTTCCATACTCATGCTGGATATCTCTGGCAATCGACTGGGCTGCCTCATCACTGCCAGCATAAAAAGAGATGCCGTAGATGTCACTGCCTGCCAGATCGGCAAAGGACATGATCCGTGTCTGCCCCGGGAATTTAGGCGGCGTCAGCGTATAAACCGTATCATTGGCCTGAATGACCGTATCCGCCCGTCGTCCGTAGCGGTCATATATTTCTTCGACGCAGTCCCGGGATACGGTTTTCTTCATAAGTACCTGCAAATTGCCATCGAGAACCAACGCCCCCGTTGCCAGGATATAGAAATCAAAATGCACATCGTCCCCGGCCGCCTGACGCACGCCCCTGAGAGACCGGCCTGTACTGACGCCAAACAAGCCGCCTGCCTGCTGGAAATCCCGGATGGATTCCCGGTCTCCCTTGCGGTACGGTTCATCGAGAAACATAAAATACAATGTGTTGTCAAAGTCGCTTGCCATTGCTTTTTTCATCATTATTCCACATTTCCTTTGATATTTTAATATTTTATCATTGACAAAGTTAATCGTTTAATTTATAATATGTTCAAACATAAAGACGACGATGTCTATCCCACATCGTGTCTTTATGTTTTTTTATTACCGTATTTCGCAAGAGGGGGCGAATACCATGTATGTCATGCATATGGAAAAAATCCTTGAAATGAATATGGCGGCATACAAGCGCAAAGAACGGCAGAAAAAAGATGATCAGCCACGCCGCCCGCATAAAGGCCATCCTGCCGGAATCAGCCTGTCCCTGCCGGACATTTGTCCGGTTTTAGGATAGAACATCCAACATAATCCCCGAACGCCCCGGTGTCGTGCACGGACACCGGGGTGTTCACGTCCAGGCAGGAATTATCCTTTTTTAATCCGGTCGTGGATATGCATCATAGCCGGGTTGATGTGACAGTATCCGCCGGGATTTTTATCCAGATATTTCTGATGATATTCTTCTGCTTTGAAGAAATTCTGCAGCGGCAGCACTTCGACGGCCAGGGAACGGCCCGCTTTTTCCGCTACGTGATTGACGACTTTGCGGATATCGGTCAATAAAGCAGGGTTTTTATAATAAATCCCCGTCCGGTAATTGATACCTTCATCTTCCCCCTGCTTATTTACCGACAGCGGATCGATGACCATAAAATAATAATCCAGCAATTGTCCCGTCGGCAATATTTCATCATCATAGGTTACCCTGACCGTTTCTGTATGACCGGTCCGCTGGGATTTTACGTCTTCATAAGTCGGCATTACTGTCCGGCCATTAGCATACCCCGTTTCCGTTTCCTGTACGCCGTCAAATTGATCTAAAAATTTCTGCAGGCCCCAGAAACAGCCACCTGCCAGATAAATCGTCTGAATCATCTCATATCACTCCCGTCATTTTCTATTATAGTATATCGTATTTACTATACCATAAAGGGGCCGGATTGTGTACTCCTTTCCGCATTGCAAAAAAGGGCGTCCCATGCTATGCTTACAACGAGGTGAGGACCATGAATTCCATCATACAATTACCTCCGGCATCTGTCCGGAGAAGGCAGCCAGATTGAACGGATTCAATGCAGTGAAGAAAGGGTGCTGCCAGCATAAAAAGGCACTGAAGCGGACGCTGATTGTCCTCATTTTCTGTTCTGTCCTCTTCTGTGCCCTGGTATTTGCAGCCATTCACGGCGCAGCCCGCCTGTTCAATCACACCATGGCCCGCCAGACTATGCTCCGCGGTACCGTTACCGTAGAAACACTGGCACCGCACATTACAGGGTATGTCCAGTTTACCAATCTGGTCTGGAAAGACCCGGACGGACATCTCATTCTCTACGTTCCCGACGGCAGTCTCAGCGTACGTCCCTGGGACATCATTACCCGTTCCATCAAATCGACGACACTGACCAACATCACCCTCAATGATGCGACAATCGTCGCATACTTCGATGAAAAGAATCACCTGGATATCCTGACCCAGGATGAAGAAAAGAAGGACGGCACAGAAAAAAAACAGCCCCGTTCCTTTCAGGACCGTATCCGCAATATTAATTGGAATGGCCAGAAGCTCCATGCCTCTCTGGATCTACACAACTGCCAGCTGGAATCGTATCACATGAGCCGCCATTACATCATGGAAAGCGTCAATGCCCATATCGGCGTATATACGGGAAAACGGGCGGATATCCAGGTCTCTACCGGACGGTTTGCCGGTACGGCCGTAGGTGACGGCATCGCCATCAAGGGAAAAATCGACCTGACTACTAAAATCCCTACGATAGATCTGCACACGGATATCGT
>NZ_ONTA01000129.1:0-2351 GCF_900320625.1 Megasphaera sp. DJF_B143 | reverse complement strand
GACCGAATCACGGTCAAAGAAACAACGGACGAAAACACTGGCAACAAGACCTATACGATTTCTGCCAACAACAACGGTAAAGTCGCAAAAGACGATGGCAACCTGATTTCCGGTGATACGCTCTATAAGGAAGTCCATGTCGATAGCGATGGCTCCTATATCAAGAGTAACAATACGGTCGGTCAGAACCTGTCTGCTCTGGATTCGGGCCTCAAGACGACGAGTGACCTCATACACACGAACGCCAAGGGTGACACCATCCAGATTGGTGGCAACAGCACGGCTACGAAGATTGATGTCAGCGGCAAGGACAAGGATGGCAATACTACAGGCCGCGTCATCACAGGCGTCGTGACAGATGTCAAAGATTTGACCAGTGCGGCAAATGTCGGCTATGTCAACGGTATTACCAGTGCCAATACACAGCAGATTTACCGCGATATGAACAATGCCTATAGCCGCCTGGATACGAACATCAACAGAGCGGCAGCCGGCAGCAATGCTTTGGCGGCTCTCCATCCGCTCGATTTCGACCCGGCTGATAAAGCCAGCTTCGCCGTCGGTTACGGCCATTACCATAACGCCAATGCAGCCGCTGTCGGTGCCTTCTATTAGCCGAATGCCAATACCATGGTCAACATGGGCATTTCTCTTGGCAACGGCGACCCGGGCTTCAATGCCGGTGTCTCCTTCAAGATTGGCAAAGGCTCCGCATACAACGGCGTCAGCAAGGCTGAAATGGCACAGACAATCCATGATCAGGCTGAAGAAATCTCGGCTATTAAAGCGAACGATGCAGCCAAGGATAAACGAATCGATGCCCTGGAAAAAGAAAACCAGGAAATGAAGAAACAGATTCAGGAAATCCTGTCCCGTCTGAATGGATAAGTAGTACGTGTCTGCATAACGAAAATAGAACAGACAAAAAGAAACCAGCCATAACGCAACATAATTGCGTTATGGCTGGCTTTTTTAGTGGTGGCCTTTATAATCTGAGTTCTCATATGTAATTCAGAAGAGTATAGCATGGCAAACTGTTTTTTCTATACTGGAAACAATCCTTTATTTTACCGTGTTTTTCAATGTACCGATGGAAGAGATGGAAATTTCTACAGTGTCTCCCGAATGAATGTAGCGGGGCGGTTTGAAGCCGGCGCCGACACCTGATGGTGTAACCGTCGAAATGATATCACCGGGCTGGAGTGTCGTGCCCTGGGATAGGGTGGATATGAGCGACGGAATGGGGAAGATGAATTCTTCTGTCGAGGCATCCTGGCGGACTTCGTCATTGACTTTGGTCACGATAGTAAACGTATCAGGAGCGGCATCGCGCAGCAGGATGCAGGGGCCCATGGGGGCAAAGGTATCGAGGCTTTTACCGTGGAACCACTGGCCGTGATTGCGCTGCAGGTCACGGGCGGTTACATCATTCATGATGGTAAATCCATAGACGTGATTCATGGCTTCGCTGACGGGGATATCCTTGCCGCTGGTGCCGATGATGACGGCCAGTTCTCCTTCATAGTCCAATTCTTTCGTTACCTGCGGATGAGAATCGATGGTATCTTCCGGCCCGATGACGCAGGTCGGGGCTTTGGTGAAAAACTGGGGATATTTTGGCAGGGAATCGAGTTTTTTCTTATGAAATTCTTCGATGTGTTCGGCATAGTTTTCACCGACGCAGAAGATATTTTTCGTAAGCTGTGGCAACGGGGCCAGAATGTGTACCGTGGCCAGCGGTTTGGCTTTCACGGCCTGGGTCTTTTCGTTCTGTTCGAGGGCATCGGCCAGGGCCAGCAGGCCTTCATTTCCCTGCTGGATAAATTCTGCCAATGTTTCCGGAAGAGGGGTAAAGAACGCCTCTTCTAAGGCAATAGCGCTGTATACTCCTGTTTCTTCGGTATCCAGCACGCCCCACTGAACGAATCCCAGGTCTTCAAAGGTAATCAGTTTTTTTATCATCATAGCTATCTTCTCCTTGTCATATTTGTTTTATTATATCATAATTCATTGCGTCATGTATTCTCTGTATCCGTATGTGGACAGCTTTCCTTTAGCAGTCGTAAAAAGACTTCGCATGGTTTGGTGAGAAGCTGGTATTTTTTCCAGACTACGAGACAGGAAAAGGAGACGGCCGGCTTCAGGGGGACAAAAGCCAGGTCCGGCGTCTGGAGCTGGAAGAGTTCATTGATGCCAAATGCGCTGGTAATACCTGTCCGGATGAGTTGAGCCGCATTGGAAATGAGGTCGAATCGTCCTACAATCTGCAGGTCCTCAGCTGTCACCTGTCCTCCGGACGGGGGGCGGACATCGAAGGCAGCCGTTGCCGTCCGTGAAGACGTGAGCAGGGG